>JBEPXQ010000161.1:0-4975 GCA_041641835.1 Bacteroidales bacterium | reverse complement strand
ACCTTTTGTCGATGTAAATATAATACATTTTCTCCCACAATTTACCACTTTTTACCACATTGTTGATAACTTTTCACACCTAAAACCCACCAGTTTACCGAATGACGCATCAAACAAGCCATTCAGAAAATCTGACATGTTTATAAAATGGTGGGGAGATTTTGAAATAATGAGGATACCACAGGGGTGGCTGAGAACAGCATATAAATGCAAAGGTGACTGTGCTGTTGACTAAAGTGAATGACGATGAGCTTCATTTGGGAATATTAATCAGCCGGCGGTTTCGCATGAGCGGAGGCGGAGAGCGCGGCCCGGCGGAGGCGGAAATCCTGTGGAAGGCCGGGCTTAGGTGGCGCCCCGGAGGCAGAGCGGAGCCTGAGCGAGCTCCTGCCGCCGGGATGCGCCACCTTTGCCTGGCCGACACAGATTGGAGCCGCAGACGGAAAAGCCGCCCAAAAAACAAGCTGACACCACAGGGCATTTATTGATTGAGCAAAGGCGGTACTGCCCTGGTATAGCTCGCTTAATCGCAGAACATGTACCTACTGATTCACTGAACCCTACAGGAGTCTCGAGCTCACAGGGGCTAACAAAGTGGTGAATGAAGATGCGGGAAATTGCTTTGCTGTGGTGATAATGCGTAAATTTGCAGCAGAAACCATTTAGCTTAAGTGATGGCACAGGAAGAGCGCCAACAGATAGGCCGTAACTTTATCGACCTGGATAAGGTGATAGCGTCAAAAAGTGAAAGGCTGGCTAAAACCATGCCCGGGTTTGTGATGCGTTATCTTAAAAGCATTATCCACCAGGAAGAAATAAATAAGTTTCTGTATGAAAACCGGAACAAATATGGCCTGGATTTCGTGGATGAGGTGGTTGGGTATTTCAATATTGACATACCGGTAAATGGTCTTGAAAATCTCCCGGAATCAGGCAGGCATATTTTGGTGTCGAATCATCCGCTGGGCGGACTTGACGGAATGGCACTGATGCACACGATAGCAAAAAAACGCGGGGATTTTGTTTTTCCGGTGAATGACCTTTTGTTGTTTGTCCCGAACGTGAGGGAGCTTTTTATCCCGATTAATAAGCACGGCCGCAATACTGACAACATCCGGCTGTTTGACGAGACTTTTAAATCGGATAAGCTGATATTGTTTTTTCCTGCCGGCTTGGTCAGCCGAAAGCGCAAAGGGGTGATCAGGGATCCGGAGTGGAAAAAGACTTTCCTTAGCAAAGCCAGGAAATATGATCGTGATATTATCCCGGTTCATATCGGGGGAAGGAATTCGAACTTTTTTTATAATCTGGCAAATCTGAGAAAGGCATTTAACATACGGGCAAATATAGAAATGCTTTATCTGCCAAATGAGATGTTTAAGCAGTTTAACAGGGAAATCCCGATAACTATCGGCAAACCGATCCCGGTTGAATATTTTAACCGGAAAGAGAAAAAAGATAACGAGTGGGCAGCGGTGGTAAAGGAACATGTTTACGCGTTGGGAAACAGGCAGCCACTACCCATTAATCCAGAAATGCATTGACTATGAAAGACATAATTGCACCCATCGAAAGGTCTCTGATCAAGAAAGAGCTAACGCAGGATACATTTGTGCGGGAAACCAACAATGGCAACCGTGATATTTATATTGTGGATGCCCATAATGCACCACATACATTGCGGGAAATCGGGCGCCTGCGCGAGATCAGCTTCCGTGAACCGGGCGGTGGCACCGGCAAGGATTGTGACCTGGATGAATATGATCTTCAGGATAAGCCGTTTAAGCAGCTGATTGTATGGGACAGGAATGATGAGGAGATAGTAGGTGGCTATCGTTTTCTTAAAGGGAAAAATATTCATCTGGACAAGGATGGAGTTCCGCAAAGTCCGACTTCCAGGCTGTTTAGCTTTAGTGATCAATTCATCAGGGAATATCTGCCACGGGTGATAGAGCTGGGGCGCTCGTTTGTACAGCCGGAATATCAGCCGCTTTACAATATCAGGAAAGGCATTTATTCTCTTGACAACCTGTGGGATGGCCTGGGTGCGTTGCTGGTGGATCATCCGGAGGTGGATTATTTCTTTGGAAAAATCACCATGTATCCGCGGTTTAACATCACTGCCAGGGATCTGATTTTGTATTTTCTGCATAAATATTTTCCTGACCCTGAAGGCTTGATGCGCCCCTTCCAGCCGATAGAGCTGGCTACTGCAGAACATGAACTGCAGCGGATATTTTCAGGCGACAGCTATGAGGAAAATTACAAGCTGCTGATAAAACATGTGCGCCGTTACGGAGAAAATATACCACCGCTGGTGAACGCCTACATGAATTTATCTTCCACCATGAAAACTTTTGGCACTTCGGTGAATCCTCATTTTGGACGGGTGGAGGAAACAGGTATTCTTATTACAATTTCAGATATTTATGATCAGAAAAAAGAGCGTCATGTATCTAAATACAAAGGCCGTATAAATTAGAGAGCAATGCAGGTAAAAAGTGCAGAATATATCATCAGCAGCCCGTCCATTCAAAAGTGTCCGCCACCTGAGCGCGCGGAATATGCTTTTATTGGGCGATCGAACGTGGGTAAATCATCACTGATAAACCGCCTGGCCAACAAGAAAAAGCTGGCTCTGACGTCTTCCACCCCGGGAAAAACCATTATGATCAATCATTTTGGCATTAACAACAATAAAATGTACTGGGTGGACCTTCCGGGCTACGGCTATGCAAAGCGATCAAAGAAAATGGTGAAGCAGCTTGAAACCATGATCTATACATATCTGAAGCAACGGGAAAACCTGCTCACCACTTTTGTACTGATAGACAGCCGGCATGAGCCACAAAGCATTGACCTGCGGTTTATCGGATGGTGTGGTGAAAACCGGGTGCCAATAGCCATTGTTTTTACTAAAACTGACAAGCAGGGGAAGGATAATATTCTAAAGAACATCAACAGGTTTCAGGAGTTGCTTTTCGAGCAGTGGGAGGAACTGCCTCCGGTGTTTCTCACCTCAGCACGAACAGGAGACGGGCTTCCCGACATACTGGATTACATTAGCTATACAAATCAGTTCTTCGTTAAAAATGATTAGCGGCGGGCTTCCCGTGCCGGTTTGTACCTGGATTTTTTGAGGATTTTCATATGATCGGCATCACGGATAAGTTCCGCAATGCTCACATCTTTGTTTTCATTCATATATTTACGGACAAGCTGCCAGCCCAGCCATTGTGCGATGCGCGGCGGAGCTTCCTTTGATATGCTGCTTGTAAAGGGCGCATCATCGATGAAGCTTTTAATCATAGGCCGTTCTTTAGAGAAAAGCAATTCCTTATCTACAATTAGACCCCAAACATAAATCTCGTATTCTTTCATCCATTTTATCTGGGCATCCGTATATCTGATCTTGAATTTATCAGCTTTCCATGGCATCATGGCATCCATCACGTAAAGCAGCTTTCCTTGCTGTACCATATAATCGAGCAGCGAGGGGTTCTGGGTTTTGGGAATCATTGGCGATACCATGGCATTGCAGGCTGAAGGCACTATCCTTTCGCTAACAAACCACCTGGAGACGTAACGGGGAAAGCCGGCCATACTGTAGAAAGAAACATCACTACCCAAAAACATATCCAGCCCTATTATCATTACCGAATCCAGGTAAAGCATGGAATTGTCATAGCTGAGTGATGAAACATACGAGTAAACTTTTGGTGCTTTAAAGCGGGGGAAATAATATTTCATATGCCTGAACATCTGCTCCAGTTCATTTTCTATATCACCGGCATCGGCATATTTCTCTGTCACTGCTTTGTAAAGATCGCGGTTTACCGGATCATTCACATAGGCTTTTAACGCAAAAAGTTCAGATGAATCGATTTTTTCATCCACAAAAAAGGGGAATTTTTCATGCAAAGAAACCACCTCAGCGGCAGAAAAATCCGGTTTAAGATTGAAAACCGCCTTTTCATACCGGTGGATATCCACGGGTTTGATTTTTATATCGCTAACATCCACATCAAGGTCGCGTGATGTTTTACAGGCTGTTAATGCCATAACAAGCATCAAAAGCACCAGGCATTTTTGATTCATAGGCTTCAAATTTTACTGCAAAAATATCATATCCCTGAGTTATCACCAATACGTTCTTAATAACATTTTTTATTATGTTGGTTTTTCACACGAATTATTCCATAAATTTGTTTACTGAATACGAAGCTCAAAATAGATATGACATGAAAAAAGCAGTATTAGCATTAATGACCTTTGTGATGATCTGGTCATTCGGAAAAGTAAACGCGCAGGATGATTACAAACCTTTCAGGTTTGGCTTACATGCATCTCCATCCATAGCCTGGATAAAACCTGACGTGCAAGAGTATGAATCAGCCGGAACCAAGCTCGGCTTCTCCTACGGCCTGCTGGCTGAATTCAATATCTCGAATAATTACGCTATCTCCACAGGCATAGACATTAGCTACTTTGGCGGGAAGGTTGAATTTGAAGACTATTATAATGAGTATTTTGAAAATGGAGATACCATTCCGGGGCAAATCTCAAGCCGCTACAGTTTACAGTATCTGCAAATCCCTCTAATGCTAAAAATGTCAACAAATGAAATCGGATATATCACCTATTTTGCACATGTTGGCCTGGGAACCGCTATCAGGTTAAATGCTGATGTGGTTGACAAAGATGAAAGCGGAAATCTTGGAACCTCCCCTGATAAAGATGTCAGTAGTGATGTGGCATTTTTCAGAGAGTCATTTATTATTGGTCTCGGAGCAGAGTATTCACTGGGTGGCAACACCTCAGTGATCGGTTCGTTGAATTTTAATAACGGATTCACCACCACCATTAAAAGAGAGAACAGACTCTATAATATACAAGGAAACGCCATCGCCAATTATATAGAATTAAAGGTGGGCATAATGTTTTAGCCTGCTTTATAATACAAGTTAGATTAAAC
>JBEPXQ010000160.1:0-4988 GCA_041641835.1 Bacteroidales bacterium | reverse complement strand
CACTGTGGCGCTAAGCAAAAAGCTACCCATAGCCGAAGGTGCACTTGCCATTTTTATATTGATAGGCTTACAATATGCCATCGCCTGGCTGTCGGTGAGGTCAAAAACAATAAAAAACCTGATCACCAGCCGGCCAAAACTGATCGTTTATAAAGGCGAAGTTGTGAATAACGCGCTAAAAAAAGAACGGATCAGCAAAGAGGATTTGAACCTTGCCCTTAGAAAGAGTGGGCAGTCGCAACTGGAGGATGTGGATGCTATAATTCTGGAAACTACCGGAGATATAACGGTGATGCCTCAAATCCATTCTATGAAAAGCAAGACCTTTGATGAGGTGATAAAAAAAACTGGTAACTAATTAACGTAAGCATATGAACCGAAAAAAACAAAACGACTTTTACAGAAAGGCTTTACTCACAGGAGGTGTAATGCTAAGCTCCTGGATTATGAAACAGGGAATAGAAGCAGCTTATAAGCAGATAAGCGGGCATAAGGCCCCGAAGAATCCGGGTAATCGCAGCACTGAATGGACCAGTGCCATTATCTATTCAATGGTAACCGGAGCAGTATTAGGATCGGCCAAAACTTTCCTGCGCGCACAGATAACACGCAAATTACTTAAGTAATACCTGAGCTGCTTTGTAAATGGTATATTATATTTAGGCCCGGTTAGGAATGGATTAAGCCGGAGATAAAACACACTATTCTCTGGATTGTCTGCAATTTTTTTTATTCGGTCTGGGAGTAATACAGGAAGCATTCTGAATACTTACCCCTGCTTTTCTCTGAGTATTTCCAGCACTTTTAGCTCTTGATCATCAAGAAATTCAATTTCATTTTTTGAAAAAGCTGAGCTTTTTGGTGGTTTATATTCAAAGTCCTCAGCAGCTATTACTTCCAGTATTTCCGGGTGGATATAATATCGCTCGGCAATAGAGGTGGTATTGCCAAGTGTTTTAGCTACTTTTTTAACAATAGCTGTTTTCAGTTTCTTACGATTGTCATTAAGCACTTCTTTCCTTGCTCCGGGTTGCTCTTTCATCGCGAGTACCGTACCTCCCCAGGTGCGGAATGTTTTACTTGTAAAATCTTCACCGCTTATTTCTCTCAGATAATCATTTACATCAGCCGATTCAACAGTAGTTGACTTACCTTCGCTATCGAGATAACGAAACAGCTCATATCCTGGCATATCAGAGCTTTCCTTAATCAACCTTACCAGTTCCGGGTCCTGGATATTCACCTTACGGTATTTCCCGCTTTTAGCCTTGAATTCAAGGATAAGGTTGTTTTCCTTTTCTTTCAGATGCTTGCGCCGCAAAGTAGTAATACCGAAGGTCTCATTTTCTTCCATGTATTGCCGGTTTCCTACCCTAAGGTACTTTTCATCCATAAACCTGAGCACCAGGGCCAGTACTTTGCGCCTGTTCCATTGTGCGAGTTTCATATCTTCTTCTATAATGCGGCGGATTGAAGGAAGCTTTTCACCGAAATTCTGCAGCTTACGGTATTTTTCATGCTGGCTGAAAACCTCCCAGTCAGGATGGTAAAGATATTGTTTTCGTTGTTTATCATCATATCCTGTAGCTTGAATATAGCCCGTTTCGTCTTTGCAAATCCAGACTTTTTCCCATGCCGGAGGAATTTTAAGGTCTTTTAAGCGCTGTAGCAGCTTTTCATCCCTGACTTTTTTCTGTTTTTCGTCCAGGTAAACAAAGCCGCGGCCATGTTTTTTACGGCTGTAGCCAGGCTGATTATCATCAACATAGATGAGGCCCTTAAAGCTTTTTAGTTTTTTTGACATACCTGCTGATCTGTATAAATTCACCCGTTTTTGCTGCCTTTCCAGGGAGGTTTGCCTTCCAGCTCAATCTGCAGGGAGAAGCTCAGGAAAGTCCTGATGAGCACGATCACTGCAAGCACAAGTACACTTTCCATAGTAGGTTTTGTGGTTACAGTTGCTATAATATCTCCGGCAACCAATACTTCCAGGCCAAGTAATATTACTTTCCCCAGATCTTGCCGAAGCTGATTATAATGTTTTTTGAGGTTTCCGGAAAACAGATATTTTGCCAGAAAAAAAATGCTGCCCCCGGCAATGATCAGCACACCGGCTGACTCCACCACCAGGGCAACATATTCAATATATTCACCCAATACGGCCATTTTCTAGCGTTCTTTTTCCATCTGCTTACGGTAGCCGTTTCCAAGTTCTTGCTGATCATCGCCAGACAACACCTTTTCAGCCACTTCAAAAATATCCTCCTCTTCCTCATCAAGGTGGTGAGTTACAAGCTCTTTTAAATTTTTGGCATGAGTTAACCAGGCAGTAGAATCTGTTTTTGTGTCCATCAACTCTTCCAGCTTCTCATCAATATCATGATGCTCAGAAATGCTGTGGCGTGCATCTTCCTGACTTTTGTCGTGCTTTATCATCTCGATATAAAAATACCGCTCTTCTGATTTCGCATGACTTTTAAGCTCTTTTTCAACTTTCTTTACCAGCTCTTCACGTTCATCACCCTGGGTGGAAGAGTTTACTAATTGTTTCAACAGATCACGTTGTACTTCATGATCTTTCTTGAGTTCTTCAAAGATTTTCATTTTTCTTGATTTTATGTAAGGGTTAAGTTTGTTTAATTACAAGTGCATTAATATTTACAGCTGACCGGCGGTTTATGTTCACCTGCTGAGGCTGTTTTCCCTTACCAGCGTAACAGACTATGGCAAAGAAGAGATTCCGGGAACCAGCTGCTTATTGAAAATTCTGATGCTCATTCAAATTCAGAGCAGTCGTCGGCAGGATGATACACACCTGCACCTTGCTGATAGACCAGGGTAGCACCAAGATGGCCGGTGTAAATAAGAAATACTGAGTCCGGTCTAAAAACACTAAATTTATCACAGTCGCTAAAATCAAATGAGATCTTTTTAGACCGGACTCAATACTTAATTTAAAAAAGGCTACCGGATTAATGGCAGCCTTAATTTTCAAACACATGAAAAAACACTACTCTTCTTCGTACTGAATAACTTCCACCGGGCAGTCTTCGGCAGATTCCTTTATACCTTCTTCATTGGCATTAAGGTCAGCGCCTTCTATAACTTCAGCTTCATCTTCAATTTTAAACACTTCCGGTGCAATGTCTTCACAAAGGCCACAGGCTGTGCAACCTTCTTCAATCCATACTTTTTTGATAGCCATATTATAATCTCCTTTTTGATTTTTGTGTGATACCAGTGAAACAGATAAACATGCGGAGTGTTCAGAGAATTTATGTTCTGTTTTCATGTATTTCCGTCTAAAATCATTAATTTAGGCCATGCGAAACCAAAACCATAGAATAATATGTACACAATTAAAGGTAGCGGCCTTAAAATAGAAGATGTTGTAAGAGTCGCGAGAGAAAGAGAGCAGGTAGAAATATCAGAAGAAGCATTGGGCAGGATAAAAAAATGTCGTGCTATGCTGGAACGTAAGATCGAAGCCGGTGAGATCATGTATGGGGTAAATACCGGCATTGGAGAATTCTCTGAGGTAGTGTTAAATGACGACCAGGTAAAGGATTTTCAGAAATACCTGATCTACAACCATGCTGCCGGCATTGGGGATCCTATGCCAGAGGATTACGTACGGGCTGCAATGCTGGGCAGGATCAATGTGCATGCAAAGGGTCATTCAGGCTGCCGTCCTGAAATACCATTGACATTTGTGGAAATGCTCAACAAAGGATTAACGCCTTATGTTTGCCAGAAGGGCTCTGTGGGCGCCAGCGGTGATCTGGCCCCTATGTCGCAGATAGCGCTGCTGCTGATGGGTGAAGGAAAAGCCTACTATCAGGGAGAGCTGCTTGATGGCGCAGAGGCTATGAAGCGTGCGGGAATTGAGGTTCCCGGGCTAATGGCCCGCGACGGGCTTGCTGCCATCAACGGGTCGAATGTGCTTACGGCCATGAGTGCGCTATGGCTTTTTGATGCCAATAACTTCCTGAAACAGGCTGAAATAGCAGCCGCCATGTCACTTGAAGCTTTAAAGGCTAATATGAAACCCTACACGCCTAAGCTGCACGAGGTGCGCGGATTTAAAGGAGCCGTGAGATCAGCCAAAGCCATTGGTAAGCTGGTATCCGGAGGCGATCTTGCGGAAAACCGTATTAAGTGTAAAGTGCAGGATGCCTATTCTATGCGGAGCACCCCACAGGTTATAGGTGCTGCTCATGATGCTATGGCATGGGCACGATCACAAGTGGAAATAGAACTCAATGGCGTGGGTGACAACCCTATCTTCTTCCCCGATGAAGACATACAGCTTTCAGGAGCCAACTTCCAGGGCACACCCGTGTCACTGCCAATGGACAATGCAGGAGCCGCTATCACAATGGTTTCCGTGCTGTCGGAACGCAGGATGAACCGGCTGAATAATCCGGCCCTGAGTGTGGGGCTGCCCGCTTTCCTCACCAAAGGTGCCGGAATGTTTTCAGGATTGATGCTATCCCAATATACAGCAGATATGCAGATCGTGGAACAGCGAATACTTTCAACACCTGCCTCCATCCAGTCCATACCGGCTGCCGCTGATCAGGAGGACTTCGTGTCGATGGGAATGAACACCGCCATTAAAAACTTCCAGATCATGGATAATGCCTATGGCGTGCTGGGTATCGAATATATGGCCGCTGCTCAGGCGCTGGATTTCAGAGAATACAATTTCGGAAAAGGTGTGCAGAAAGCCAAAGAGATCATCAGAAAATATGTTGATTTTCTTGATATTGACCGTCCGCTTTATCCTGACCATACCCGCATGAAAGAACTGGTGAAGTCCATTGAGATTCTCCAGGAAGTGGAACAAGAAATCGGAAGTCTGGAATAATTTGGGCGCAGCACCGCTTAGTAACAATAGCTGTGCATTCACAGGCAGGCATGAATCCATTGCCTGCCTGTGGTTTTTATCGTCGAGATGGTTTATCCTTTTTTTTCCACAAAAATTC
>JBEPXQ010000159.1:0-5007 GCA_041641835.1 Bacteroidales bacterium | reverse complement strand
TTGTTTTATTGCCAGCAGCGCGGCCTGGACGAAGAACAGTCCATCAGCCTGATCGTAAACGGATATGCCAAGGAAGTGCTGAACAAGCTGCCCATGGAGTTTGCCGTGGAAGCACAGAAATTATTGTCAATCAGCCTGGAAGGAAGCGTTGGTTAATCATCTGAAATAAAAAGTTTTATCATGCTCGAAATAAAAGATTTAGTAGTAGAAGTAGAAGGCAAAACCATCCTGCAGGGATTGAGCCTGACAGTTAAAGCCGGAGAAGTGCATGCCATCATGGGACCTAACGGTTCCGGGAAAAGCACCCTGGCAAATATAATAGCCGGCAAAGAAGGATATGAAGTCATTAGCGGCTCGGTTAAGTACAAGGGAAATGACCTCCTGGATATGGATGTGGAAGACCGCGCCCGCGAAGGCATTTTCATGGGATTCCAGTACCCGATAGAGATACCGGGCGTTAGCATGAACAACTTCATGCGCACAGCCATAGATGAGATCAGAAAATACCGGGGGCAGGATCCCTTATCAGCCACCGAATTTCTGAAACTGATGAATAAGAAGAAAAGCCTGGTAGGCCTGCAGGAATCCCTGGCAGGACGTTCGGTGAATGAAGGCTTTTCCGGCGGTGAGAAAAAGAAAAACGAGATTTTCCAGATGGCCCTGCTGGAGCCCACACTCTCCATTTTGGATGAAACCGATTCCGGTTTGGATATCGATGCACTGAAAATAGTGGCCAACGGCGTGAATGCACTGAAAACCGACGACAACGCAACTGTGGTGATCACGCATTACCAGCGGCTGCTGGATTATATCATACCCGATGTTGTTCACGTGCTCTCCGACGGGCAGATCGTGAAATCCGGAGGCAAAGAACTGGCCCTGGAACTGGAAGAAAAAGGCTACGAGTGGCTGAAAAAATGATCCTCACGGTGTGATTTCCTTTACAGGCAATATCCACCGGCATCTATCAAATCAGAAAAGACCATGAAAAAAGAACTGGCCATAGAAGATAAAATTGAACATACGCTGATAAACCGTTTTCAGGATAATGAAAAGGACATCATAAACAATGATCCCGATTTCATTGCCGAAACCAGACGGCAAGCCATCAAAGACTTTGAACAGGCTGGAATTCCGCTCCACCCCATGGAGAACTGGCGCAACACCAATCTTCAGCCTGCTTTAGAAACGGAATACAGGCATGAATTACGCCGCGACAACCGCAAGATCAATATTGAAGAGATTTTTCAATGCCAGGTACATAATTTCGAGACCTTCCTGGTAAGCCAGCTCAATGGCTGGTATGCCTACCAGGAGGCGCCCATCCGCGAGCTGGACAACGGCGTTATCGTGGGCAGCATCCGGGAAGCTTTCCAAAAGTACCCTGATCTGGTTAAGCAGCATTACGGCAAATATGCCAAAAAGGAAAAGCACGGCCTGGTGCCGCTCAACACGGCTTTTGCACAGGATGGCGTGTTTATCTATGTCCCTGATAATGTTAATGTGGATGTTCCCATCCAGATGGTAAACATCATCAGGTCAGAGCAAGACATAATGATCTTCCCGCGCAACCTGGTGGTGGTAGGAAAAAGCAGCAAGCTCACGCTGGTGCATTGCGATGATTCCATCGAGCAGGAAAAAAGCTTTACCAATGCTGTTACTGAAGTTTTTATTGATGAGAACTCGCAGCTTGATTATTATAAACTTCAGAACAAAGATGACAACGCCACAGTGGTGAACTCCACCTATTTCAGCCAAAGGGCAAACACCACGCTTTCCGCCAATACCATGTCGCTCAACGGCGGTATCCTGCGTAATGACATTGATGTAACGCTTGACGGACGAAACTGTAGTGCGGATATCATCGGCCTGTACCTGATGGACCGCAAGCAGCATGTGGACAACCAGGTGTATGTGGATCATAAATATCCTGATTGCTACTCCAACGAGCTGTTTAAGGGCATTATAGATGATGAAGCAAAGGCTGTTTTCAACGGCCACATACTGGTTCGCCAGGATTCGCAAAATACCAATGCCTTTCAGAATAACAAAAACATCCAGCTCACCGATACCGCCAGCGTGGTAACCAAACCATTTCTGGAGATCTATGCCGATGATGTGAAGTGCTCCCACGGGGCCACCGTTGGCCAGCTGGACCCGGAAGCCATGTTTTATCTACGCTCGCGCGGCATCTGCGAACGCAACGCCCGCATGCTGATGATGTATGCCTTTGCCGCAGAGGTAGTGAACTACATAAGGATTGATGCCCTTAAGGATCGTCTTGACAATATGGTGGTTAAACGCCTCAAAGGTGAACTATCCATCTGCGACCAGTGTGTATTACACTGCAAGGACGACAGGCAGTTATCTTTTAAAATCGACATGAGCAAAGTGTAAAGCCGATACAGAAGAAAAAAATATGAGCCTCAAAACCGAGATCAGACAAATAAGAAAGCAGTTCCCCATCCTTGACCAGAAGGTGAACGACAAGCCACTGGTTTACCTGGATAACGCGGCTACCACCCAAAAGCCCAAAGCTGTTATTAAAGCATTGAATGATTATTATTCGCTGCAAAACTCCAATGTGCACCGCGGGGTACATACACTGTCGCAAAAAGCTACTGAAGCTTTTGAGAATGCACGCAGCTATGTGCAAACATCATTAAATGCCGCCTCATCCCGCGAGATCATTTTCACCCGCGGAACTACCGAGTCCATTAACCTGGTAGCCTTTTCCTTCGGGGAAAAGTATATTCGTGAAGGTGATGAGATACTGCTCACGGGCCTGGAGCATCATTCCAACATCGTGCCCTGGCAGTTGCTGGCACAACGGAAAAAGGCCAGCATCAAAGTGCTGCCGGTAAACGACAAGGGCGAATTAATACTGGATGAGCTTGAAAACCTGCTGAGCAGCCGTACCCGCATAATGGCCGTGAATCATATTTCCAATACCCTGGGCACAATTAACCCGGTGAAGGAAATCATCAGGCGGGCACATGAAAAGAATGTGCCGGTGCTGGTGGATGGCGCTCAGGGCATGCCCCATATGGATGTGGACGTGCAGGACCTGGACGCGGACTTCTACTGCTTTTCAGCACATAAAATTTACGGCCCCATGGGTATCGGCGCACTCTATGGCAAGGAAAAATGGCTGGAAGAAATGCCCCCGTACCAGGGTGGCGGTGAAATGATCAACCAGGTGTGTTTTGAAGAAACCACCTTTAATGAACTGCCCTATAAATTTGAAGCCGGAACACCCAACGTGGCTGATGCCATAGGCATGCACAAGGCCCTGGAGTATGTGGATTCGTTGGGCAAGTCGAAAATAAGACATATTGAGCAGGAGCTGCTTAACTATGCCACCGGGAAGCTATCGGCCATTGAAGGATTGAAAATCTATGGGCAGGCAGCAGAGAAAACTTCTGTTATTTCCTTCCTGCTGGATGATATTCACCCCTATGATGCAGGCACTATCCTGGACAAGCTGGGCATAGCCGTGCGCACCGGCCACCATTGCACCCAGCCCCTGATGACACAGTTTAATATCCCCGGCACCATACGCGCTTCCTTTGCCGCTTACAATACCTTCGCGGAAATAGATGAGCTGGTGAAAGGACTGCAGCAGGTTAAGATGATGTTCGGCTAGTCAGAAATTAAAAAACCACTAAGCATGAGTATTGAAGCAAAGCAAAAAGAGATTATAGAAGAATTTTCCATGTTTGACGACTGGATGGACAAGTACAACTATCTGATCGAAATGGGAAAATCGCTGGAACCACTGGACGAGCAGTATAAAACCCAGAAGTATCTGATAAGCGGCTGCCAGTCGCAGGTGTGGCTGCACGCCCGGATGGAAGACGGTAAAATGATGCTGCGCGGCGACAGTGATGCACTGATCACAAAAGGAATCGTGAGCTTGCTTTTGCGTGTGTATTCCGGAGAAAAGCCCGCGGATGTGTATGCCGACGACAGCAGCTTTTTGGATGAGATAGGCCTGAAGGAGCACCTTTCACCTACCCGTTCCAATGGATTGTTGTCCATGCTAAAGCAGATAAAAATGTATGCCCTGGCATTCAAAACAAAACAGGAGCAGAACAAATAACAACAGCAGATTGTTAGTTTTTCATCAAACCTAAAGTATTTCAGCAAATTATGTCAGATAATAATTACCTGGAACTGGAAGCCAGAGTGCTTGACGCCGTCAAAACAGTGTATGACCCGGAAATACCGGTGAATATTTATGACCTGGGGTTGATCTATGAGATCACCGTGGATGATGACCAGACCGCGCACATCAAAATGACGCTTACCTCACCCAACTGCCCGGTGGCCGAAAGCCTGCCCGCAGAGGTGGAAGACAAGGTGAAAGCCATAGATGGAATTAAAAATGCCGTGGTGAGCATTACCTTTGACCCGCCCTGGGATAAAAGCATGATGAGCGATGAGGCCAAACTGGAACTGGGCCTGCTCTAACCACATCTCATGAAAAAACTGATCCCTTACATACTGCTTTTACTGATGATAGTGGCCGCCTGCCGCTCAAAAAAGAACCGCGCCAACCTGCCACCCGCACCTCCTGAAGTGGTTGAAAGCTTCAACCGTAACGAGTGTTTTGTCAGAGCTAAGCTGTTTGAAATAGTACAGGACAGTAGTGATACCATCGGGCCCTGTAAAGAACACGATTGCCTGGCAAAGGTAAAGGTTATCAAAGTTATCCGCTGCGGAAACATGGACGCCGACCCTCCTTTTAACGGCGACACCATGACCGTGCGCTTTATCTATACCCTTTCTTCAGATGTAAATGATATTTTTCCCAAATTAAGCCACAGCCTGCCCGGCCTGGAAGAAGGCGACCGCTTTGATGCCATCTGGAAGTTCCGTTCCGTGATGGTCTCCGACGTAAAAGTGAACAATGAATTCTATCCCATGATCTATGATTATGTGAATCTGGGGGAATAGGATGTGGAATTAGGAATTAAGAATTAAGAATTTTTGAGTCCTGCCAGT
>JBEPXQ010000158.1:0-5013 GCA_041641835.1 Bacteroidales bacterium | reverse complement strand
TCTTTATAATGAGGAACATATCAGGAGCCTGCGCAATATTTCAGCCAAAATGAAAACTGCTTACCTCAAACGATCAGCGCAGGCAGAAACAATTAGCGAACACATTAAGGGTGCTCCCCACCCTGTTATATCATGCGGTGATTTTAATGACACGCCAGTATCTTACACGTATCGGAAAATGAGGGGGAATCTGATTGATTCATTTGTAGAAGCGGGAAACGGGGTAGCAAATACCTATATTGGCAAAGTGCCATCATTTCGTATCGATTACATTCTTCACAGCCCGGAAATAACTTCACTTGATTTTAAAAGAGACAAAATTGTACTTTCTGACCATTATCCGATTTCTGCCATACTTAGTTATTAGCAGTTAAAAGATTCTCTTCTTTAAACTGGTCAATATATTCCTGCTTATAGGTTTTGTAATTATCGATATAAGGATGATCCTTCCCTAAAAATTTAGTTGCCATGGCAATGGCCCTGTCATAATATTCGAGGCATTTATCCACTTCCTTCATTTTTCCATACATGTCGGCTTTGGTTGACAACAGATGGCTTACTTTCTGATGACCTTCAGGAAACTTTTTGTTATAGATCTGCTCAGCCTGTTGAAAAAGCACAATGGCTTTGTCAAAATCCTGTAATTCAATTTTTAGTTTTCCCAGTTGGGTATAATCATCAGCCAGGTAGGTGTGTTCATCACCAAAATTTTTTCTGTCGGCTTCAATTACCTTGCGGTAGTATTCCTCTGCTTCCTGAAACCTCGCGGTAGAATAATACAGGTTGGCAATATTATACAATGACGATACCGTGTGGTTGTGATAATCTCCGTACAATTCACGAAATTTATTATAGGCCAGATGGTTAAGAGAATCGGCCATTTCATAATCCTTTAGCTTATAATAAGTACCTGCAATATTACTCAGCCTTACGGGGATATCCGGATGGTCAGGTCCCTGGAGTGTAAGTGTCATTTCGTATGACTCCTCATACCGCTGTATCGCCTCCTGGTATCGTCCAACCTTATTTAACAAAATAGCCAAATTATTTAGTGCAATAGCCGCGCTGGTATTAATTTCTCCGTTGAAGTTTTCATAGGCCAGGGCAAGAGATTTCTCCTGTGCATCAATGGCTTCCTCAAATTGTGAGGTTTCACGTAAGATAGATGCTTTATAATTATAACAATCAGATAGCTCTTCAAAATAGTCATCAGGATTTTGCTTTTCAAATATGGCTATTGCTTCATCAACAGCTGACAATGCTTTTTCATACTCGCTTAGCTGATTTAAGATGTAGGCTTTGTCTTTTAATACCACAGCCAAATCGGCAGGATTTCCTGCCCGCATGCTGTTTCTGATATCCAAAGCAAGATTGACAAAAGAATCCGCCTTTTCAAAGTTGGATAAATTTCTGTGGTTCCCTGCAATATTAAGATAAACCGTGGCGAGAAAATCATCATGAATATCATCTGAGATGGAATTCTCCAGGGTAAGAGCCTTTTCAAATAATCCACCGGCTTCATTCCAGAATCCCAATTTGGCATATAACTCTCCGGTAAGGTTGTACATTTCTCCCTGTAGCTCGGGCTGCCCGGAAATCATATCAATTTTTCTTTCACTATCTTTAAGTAATTTCAGCGCAGAAATAGTATCACCTTTATTAACATCAGGATCACTGGCTTCAAAAATTTCTTTAATAAAAAAGGCTACCTGTTCTGCTTTTTCTTTCTCTCTTAAAGCCTGCTTTGCCTGGTGGCGAGTGGCAAAAATGCCTGTAAGCATGGTGGAAAACAAAAGAAATACAAAAAGTACGGCTGTACGGTTCCTTCGCAAATAACGATTCAACAAATATTTAGTGTTTCCATTTCGGGCTATCACAGGTTTATATTGTAAATATGCCAGAAAATCATCTTTTAATTCATGTGCTGTTTCATATCTGTCTCCGGGTTTTTCCTGTAAACACTTGTGGGTTATAGCTTTTAAATCAGATGATTTATCATGAAACCCCGCTTCAATAATGTGATAACTGAGTGGCTGATAATGACCGGTGATTGTATGATTACCTGTGGTGTAAAACATGGTTTTTGGCTCTTCGATAAACCTGGCATTACTACCTGTTATAATTTTATAAAAGATCAACCCCAACTGGTAAATGTCTGAGGTAATGCCTGGCATTTCTCCCTTAAGCTGCTCTGGCGAAGCATAATGAGGTGTGCCGAAGAAGTGTCCTTCCTGAAGTTTCTCATCCTCTGTTGCTGAAAGAATATGGGCAATACCAAAATCAAGCAGCTTCACATTTCCTTCCTTTGTTACCAGGATATTCTGTGGCTTCAGATCCCGGTGTATCACCAACTGCTGGTGCGCATACTGCACAGCATCTATCACCTGCATAAAAAGCTCAACCCTTTTTTTTACCGTCAGTTTGTGTTCTTCACAATAAATATCCAGGGGTATGCCTTCTACATATTCCATTACAATATAGGGTACCCCATCTTCAGTTGTGCCCCCATCGTAAAGACGGGCAATGTTGGGATGGTTCAGCCCTGCGAGGATTTGTTGCTCTGCATGGTAACGTTTCTCGAATTTCTTTTCGAAAAAATCCGGTGCAAGCAGTTTTATGGCTACTTTTTGGTCAAACTGTCCATCGTTGCGGCGTGCAAGAAAAACACTGGCCATCCCTCCACGGCCCAGTTCTTTTACAACTTCAAACTTATCTATGGTGTCGCCGGGTGACCGGTTGGGGGGTGTGAGACCATCACGAATGCCTTCGGCCATCTCCTGCTGGAGGTCATTAAACCAATCACCGGCAGACTTGCTGTTATGCAATAACTTAAGCACTTCGGTGGCTAACCGTTCATCACCACCGGTAAGTACCATGGATTGATCCTGCCACTTATCCTCAGGCAGGCTGATGCATTCCTCAAATGCTTCGGAAACAATTTGCCATTCATGGGAATTGAGCATAACTGTTGTTTTTAGATGTGCTTTAGTGCAATTTTACAACCTGATGCAGATAAAATTCTAAAAGCTCAGATTGTTATAAAAAGTTGTTTCTCCAGGCAATTATTGAATAAGGAGGAACATATTGAAATAATGTAACAAAAAACAGCTATTTATACAAAAATAACAAATACCACTTGTAAATAGCGATTTTCTTTCTAAAATCATTCGGAATTATCCGCTAAACCTTCACGCTTTTAATTAATCTACTAAATTACAACACGGCTGGAGCCAAATAAAAAAAATATATCGCTCAGGATAATAATACAAATGCTCGCGTAAAATGTTTATCCTTCCGCACGTAAGTTTAATAAATTGGAGGAAATGGAGTCTTCATTCCCTCCTTCATAATTTGAAGAGATATTTTGTCCACTTCATCGTATGGGCGTGCAACATCCCATTTTTCCCAGCTGAATCTTTCCGATGCAAAAGACTGTCCCTGGTAGTGAAACATAGCAGAAATACCCGTTGAAACGGCTGTTTCCCGTGGAATTGTATTTCTTTTGTCATCCATAACCAAATGACTTGATGGGTCAGTAAAATTTAATAATGACCACGGTATTCGCACCGTAATTGTTTTATCATCGAATAAAACGCCCTCTCTTTTTGAGTTAAATTCTGTTCCTGAATGTGTCATTAATTCGCCAATCACTTGCACGGCATCTTCATAGCGGTTATTTTTCCATTTTTCAATATCCCACGGGGCACCATTGGTGATGGTACTATGGAAAAGATGGTCATCCGGGGTGGTACCAAACCATATTGCAAACAGATTGTAGGCACGTGTTACATATAAAGTTGCTTTATTTCCTGTTATTTCCACAAAGAACTCTGACCGGAATGCAAGCTCATTACCCCCTGGCAGGATGAGTTCACCCACTTCAGGTTCATATGTATCCAAAGCCAGACGGATAGTGTCATCTGCTGTTAATTCATGGTTTATTTTCATCTTTAAATGAAAAAACTCATTGGTAACGGCCACTGACAGATTATCCAGAACCGCCGGATAGTTGCCGGTGAAGGAAGTGTAATTAAAAGCAGGCTCATCAAACCTGAGCAAACCGAAATTCTGCTCCGGACTGGTGAGATTATGCCATAACTGGCGGCGAAAGGGCTCGGATTCAAATGGCTGGGTAATCCAGGTAAGCTTAAACCATTCATCAATCCAGGCAAATACAAGCCCTCCTCCACATTGGGCATCATAGATATTGTGCAGCATACGAACGTTGTAATTCCCCTGCTGCTCCTCTGTCATATCGCCATGGTGCATACCACTGTGGGCAAAATGTGCATTTCCCCAGCTCGAAGGCACTCCAAATTCAGCAATTATAAGCGGGCGGGAGTGATAATGGTTTTTAAGATCAGTCAAATAACCCAGGTAGCTGTTTGGCCCCTGGGCATCAGAAAAAGTACGATATCCGGGATCTTCGCTAATGAAGTCCGGGTAATAGGGATATGCATGAAAGCTGGCAAAAAATCCTGCAGGGGCATTGTGGGTTGTGATATTTTCAAGATCAATTTGTTCCACATCCTCATCTGTAAATAAAGGATCTTCCGTAGGGTGTTTCAGCGGATCAAGCGTGGGCCATGAGCTAAAGCTGACAGGACGGCTACTGCTGTAGGTTTCCTGTTCGTAGGTTACAAGTAAATCCAAATGCATGGCGCAGAACACTTCAGCTGCACTCCCTTCGGGCAGACTTATCGAACTACCCTCATATACCAATAATCCCGGATTTGCACTGTTGGTTTCAGCCACTTCTGCCGGATGCACTTCACGACCAATGATAAACCCCATGGTCCAGGGGGTAACAACAGATGCATAAGTACAGAACTAATAAAATATTTAGAAAACCCTTCTCTTGCTCTATCATATCTTCTCATTTATATCACCTAATTTAATTTTTCTTTATCAGTAGCTAATGCTAATCTATGACCGCCAACTTCACGTACTAAATCCATAATTTCTATAACCTTTTCATACCTAACCTTCTGATCAGCTTTAATAATAAAAATA
>JBEPXQ010000157.1:0-5065 GCA_041641835.1 Bacteroidales bacterium | reverse complement strand
ATCCTTTCTACACTGGTAAGATGAAGCTTATTGACAGTGCAGGACGTGTGGATAAATTTAAGAACCGTTATAAGAAACATTTAGAGCGCAAAGAAAGTGGAGCCGAAAACAAATAATAAAGTTGATTTCGAGCTAAAAGTCCCGGGTTTGATAAAGTCCGGGATTTTTTTTATTCAGCATAGCGCTTAATAAGCATCTCAGATTCGCTAAACCCAACAAATTTGGCTAAATTTGCTGTTTAACCAAAACCCCAGCTATATGAATCTTGTCCTTTGTGATGATCAGCAGATAAGAAAACAATTGCTGCCGCTTACCTTCACGCGTCCGGTTTCAGAACTCCGGGCGGGCATCACCACATTGCGTGAAAAGTGTGAAAGCCTGCTTAACATGGAGGCTTCCTGGCTTACCGAGGATTATCTTCAGCAGAAGTATCCTTTTCAGGAAGCTGAAGAGTACCTGCTGGTGAATTCGGCTGTGGTTATGACACCTGACCTTGCCAAAGCAGTAAAAAATCTTGGCCATTGCGAGCTGCTCAAGCATAAAGGTAAAACAGTGGCTATCCGGAGTAATGATATTCACAGCCAAAATTCCACCAAAGAGGTTGAGTACAGTCAGGAAATAATCTTTATTGAGCATCCCTGGAATCTGTTCAGCAAAAATGCACAGCTTATACGTGAGGATTTTTACCGCCTCACCAAAGAAAGAATATCCGAGCCGCTGAGCATGACCAATATTCTCACTTCTGAAGGAGACATTTTTATAGAAAAGGGGGCAAAAGTAGAGGGAGCTTTCCTCAATCCTTCTGCCGGGCCCATATACATCGGTAAAGATGCTGAGGTGATGGAAGGAGCAAAAATCCGGGGACCCTTTGCCATGGGCGATCACAGCGTATTAAAAATGGATGCCAAGATATATGGAGCTACTACTTTCGGCCCTCATGTTAAAGTGGGTGGCGAAGTAAACAACTGCATGTTTATGGGATACTCCAACAAAGCACATGACGGATTTTTGGGGAATGCTGTGATTGGGGAGTGGTGCAACCTGGGAGCTGACACCAACAATTCCAACCTTAAAAACACCTATGATGAAGTGAAGATGTGGAGCTATGCTGAAAAGCGATTCGTGAAAACCGGACTGCAGTTTTGCGGCCTGATAATGGGCGATCATTCCAAGTGTGGTATAAACACCATGTTTAATACAGGCACCATGATAGGTGTAAATGTAAATATCTTCGGATCAGGATTTCCGCGCAACTTCATTCCTTCATTCAACTGGGGCGGACCACAGGGATTCAGTAAATATAATCTGAAAAAAGCCTTTCAGGTGGCAGATGCTGTGATGAGCCGCAGAGGTAAATCAATGGATGAAACCGAACAGAAGATCATGGAACGGATTTACCAAATGGAACAAAGCGCGGAGCAGGGCAAATAGTTTGGCATTTTTATTGACAAATCACGGTGTTGTGAGAGTGGTTTAATTATAAAATATACTCCTGAACATTCTTTATCAGGCAAGTAAAACTACCACGGCACAATTGTTTTAATAAATAATAGTTTGATAATAAGTACAACTGACAAATTGGCGTAGATATATGAGTTTTTTGGAGCAGGAGAATATAGTATTCCAGGATATGGACGGGCAGCAGGATACAGAATTAATACCTTTGTTGTCATCCGAGGATGAGGAAGTAATGAATGAAGAGCCGGTACCGGGTGACCTCCCCATATTACCATTAAGAAATAATGTACTTTTTCCCGGTGTGGTCATTCCCATTACCGTTGGACGCGACAAGTCCATACAACTGATCAAGGAGACCTACCGCAGTGACAAAACCATCGGTGTGGTGGCTCAAAAAGATGTGAATATTGAAGATCCTTCGGAAAAAGACCTTTATTACGTGGGTACAGTAGCAAGAATTCTGAAGGTACTGCAAATGCCGGACGGGAACACCACCGCTATAATACAGGGAAAAAAGCGCTTTAAGCTGATAGAGATCACCCAAAAAGAACCTTATTTCCGCGGAAAAGGCGGCGAATATGAAGACAGCTTCAAAAGTACGGATGAAAAGACCTATCAGGCACTGATTGACTCACTAAGGGATGTTTCACTGGAGATCATTCAGAAGTCGCCCAACCTGCCTTCCGATGCGAATTTCGCCATCAGAAACATCGAAAGCCCCACATTCCTTACAAATTTCGTGGCTTCCAACCTGAGCGTGGATGTGCACAAGAAACAGAAATTCCTGGAAACTTCCGATGAGTTTAAGCGCGCCACAGATATACTGGAAGTGCTTACTAACGAGCTGCAGATGCAGGAGCTGAAAAACAAGATACAGGATAAGGTTAAAACCGACCTTGACAAGCAGCAACGCGATTATTTCCTGAACCAGCAGTTGAAAACCATACAGGAAGAGCTGGGAGGAAACCCCAACGAGCAGGCCATCAATGAGCTAAAGGAAAAGGCCGCAAAGAAAAACTGGCCAAAGGAAGCCAAAGAGTCCTTTGGCAAAGAGATCAGCAAGCTGCAGCGGATGAATCCTGCTGTTCCGGAATATTCTATCCAGATGAATTACCTGGAGTTTATGACTGATCTTCCCTGGGCTCATTTTTCTGAAGACCTGCTGGATTTGAAAAAGGCACGGCAGGTGCTGGATGAAGATCATTACGGTTTGGAGAAGGTAAAGGAGCGCATACTTGAACACCTGGCAGTGCTTAAGCTTAAAAACAGTAATGAATCGCCTATTTTGTGCCTTGTTGGGCCTCCCGGCGTGGGAAAAACCTCACTGGGCAAGTCTGTTGCCCGCGCGCTGAACCGCTCCTATGTCAGAATGTCACTGGGCGGACTGCGTGATGAGGCAGAAATCCGTGGCCACCGTAAAACATATATTGGTGCCATGCCCGGTCGCATCATGTCGAACATCAAAAAAGCAGGCACCTCCAACCCGGTTTTCGTGTTGGATGAGTTGGATAAAGTCAGTGGTAACACCATCAGCGGCGACCCCTCCTCTGCCCTGCTGGAAGTGCTGGACCCGGAACAAAATACCGAATTTTATGACAATTACCTGGAGATCAATTATGATCTTTCCAACGTGCTTTTTATAGCCACAGCTAACACGCTGAGCACGGTTCATCCGGCACTGCGCGACCGCCTGGAGGTGATTGACATCAGCGGTTACCTGGTGGAAGAGAAAACCGAAATATGCAAGCGGCACCTGGTGCCCAAGCAACTGGAGCGCCACGGGGTGAAGAAAAGCCAGGTGAAGTTCAGAAAAGACATCATCGAAAAGATCATTGAAGGCTACACCCGCGAGGCAGGTGTGAGGACACTGGAAAAGAATGTGGCTTCGGTTATCCGTAATAAAGCCAAATACATAGCAGCGGAAGAAGAATATAGCAAGAGTGTGACGTCGGATGACCTGGTGAGAATACTCGGCCCCAAAAAAGTAAACCGCGATGAATATACTTCCATTGATCAGCCGGGAGTGGTAACCGGCCTGGCCTGGACTGCCGTGGGCGGCGAAATACTGTTTGTGGAAACCAGCCTTAGCCGTGGCAAGGGACAACTCACCCTTACCGGTAACCTGGGTAATGTGATGAAGGAATCAGCCAACCTGGCCTTCGAGTATCTGAAATCACATGCAGCCCACCTGGAACTGGATCCGGAAGTGTTTAAAAAGTGGAATGTCCACATGCATATCCCTGAAGGAGCTACACCCAAGGATGGCCCATCAGCAGGGATCACCATGTTCACGGCCATGGCTTCTATATTTACCCAGCGTAAGATCAAAGCCCGTATTGCCATGACAGGCGAGATTACACTGCGTGGGAAAGTGCTGCCGGTGGGTGGAATAAAGGAGAAGATACTGGCCGCCAAACGTGCCAAAATAACGGACATCATCCTCTCGCAGGAGAATGAAAAGGATATTAAAGATATCCCCGAAAAATACATCAAGGGGCTGAAATTCCATTACGTGCATGAAATGATAGACGTGGTGGACCTGGCACTGGCACAAAACAAAGTGAAAGATGCACTGGAACTAAATGAGCCGGCGGAGACAGCCTAAGTAATAAATTTCAATAAAATATTATCCCCTGGCTGTGCAAAACTGCCGGGGATTTTTTTGTGAAACTTTAGCTATGCTTAGCGGCAGTGACAGCAGCGGTAGCTTGCCGCGGCGGGCAGCATGACGGCCCCGGGGCTGCAAGAGCGACCGCAGGAAGCTCCTTGTCAGCCCCATGGGCAGGCACCGCGGGCGGGCGGGGCCGCTGCTGCCCGGCGTGGCAACTACAAGCGGATGGCACGGCTGCCGCCCAAAAAATCATATATATCCATTATCTTAGCAGCTTAAAAGAAAGTTTATGCAGGCACGGAAACCGCTGGCGGAGCAATTGCGTCCGCAAACGCTGGATGAGTATATCGGGCAGGAGCACCTGGTGGGGCCGGGATCGGCGCTGCGCAAGGCGATTGACAACGGGCAGATACCTTCGATGATACTGTGGGGGCCACCGGGGGTGGGAAAAACCACGCTGGCTAAGATTATCGCCAACACGCTGTTCAGGCCTTTTTACACGCTGAGCGCGGTAAGCAGCGGCGTGAAAGACGTGCGGGAGGTGATTGCACGAGCCAAACAGGGCGGCGGTGGATCTATCCTGTTTATAGACGAGATCCACCGTTTTAGCAAATCGCAGCAGGATTCGCTGCTGAATGCCGTGGAGGAAGGCATAGTTACGCTGATTGGCGCAACTACAGAGAACCCGTCGTTTGAGGTGATCAGCCCGCTTTTATCGCGAGCGCAGGTGTATGTGCTTAAGCCACTGGATGAGAATCATCTGTTGAAGATGCTGAATATAGCCGTGGATTATTACAGGGAGAAATTCGCGGTGAAAGTGGAGCTAAAGGAAACGGATTCGCTGCTGCGGATATCAGGCGGGGATGCACGCAAGCTGCTGAATGCCTTTGAGCTGGCGGAAAGCATGTTGCGCAGTGGTGGCGGCAAATCGGTGCTTACCAATGAGGCTGTGCAGCAGGTGATACAGGAGAACCTGGCGAAATACGACAAGGGCGG
>JBEPXQ010000156.1:0-5071 GCA_041641835.1 Bacteroidales bacterium | reverse complement strand
TCTTCATCCGAATATTTGTATTTTCGCCACACCCTGGCTATGAGCAGGCCTGCAATAATATGCCAGATACCCCACCAGGCTGTGATTATAGCCATGCCGCCGGTTTCCAATTCAGGTGGAAATATGGCCGGGTTAAAGATCAGCACCAATCCAAGGCCTGAGTTTTGTATGCCTGTTTCAATTGCCAGCGTACGACGGTTGCGGTGCTTTAGTTTAAATACTGCTCCCAGTCCATAGCCGGTGCTTAGTGCCAGCAAATTGTGCAGGAGAACCAGTATCAAAATAAAAACCATATAATTCAGAAAATATTTTGCATTGTTAGCAAACATGATCACCACCATTCCAATGAAAAAAACAACCGACAGGTTTTGGATTGGTTTTATGATCTTTGCAGTGATCTTCGGCAACTTCCAGGCGAAGGCCATTCCGGCTGCAATGGGAATTCCGAGCAAAACAATTACTGTTTTAAACATATCCATGGCATCTATTTCCAGTGGAATCACCAGTGGTGAACGCGAGGCAAACATATCACCGTAAAAGGCGAAGTTAAAGGGTGTCATAAAAATAGCGGCTATAGTTGCCAGTGCAGTGAGGCCAACACTAAGGCCGGGGTTCCCGTTGGCATATGTGGATATAAAGTTCGAAACATTTCCCCCGGGGCAACTTGCCACCAGGATCATTCCCAGCCCTACTCCGGGTGTGATAAGATGAAAATGATTTAACAACATCACCAGAAGGAAAGTGATACCGGGAAGCACCACGAACTGAGAAACAAAGCCAATAATAGTAGCCTTTGGTTTTATGATAAGGTTTTTCAGGCTTTGGGGCGTGATTTGCAATGCTACACCAAACATGATGAAGGCAATGGTAATATTCAAAAGCAACAGTCCGTCCTGTGTGAAATTCAGCCTTATCTCATCGGCAAGTTTCAATGATTCATACATAATGCTGTGTTTGATGCTTCCAGATATAGAAAAAGTGCGCGTCAAAAGTATGCAATAATTTTTATATGATGATTTTTCCAGGGTTTCAAAAAAAAAGCATCAGGAAATAAAAATAATCTCCTTTAACCGTAATTAACTTGCCTTTTTAATATTGCGGGTATTATATTCGCAAATCGGTGAAAAAGTTAATAATCTATATCATCAGCTTATTGTTGATTTCTCTTATGCCTTATGCTGCTGAGGCGCAGAAAAATCAGCCTGTGGTTACCCTTGTTATTGATAATCAATATGAGCCTTACAGCTTCAGAAATAACAGCGGTAAAGCCGACGGCTTTGACGTGGAGCTTTTCAGGGCTATCTGCGAGCAGGTAAACCTCAGGAGCAAGATTAAGCCCATGTCATTTGCAGATGCCCGGCAACTGCTGCAAAAAGATTCAGGTATGTATGTAGTTCCCATGCTACGTACTCCGAAACGGGATACTGTGATTGACTTTGCCAATCCACATGCTGTTATTTCTCATTCATTGTTCGTGCGTAAAAAGTCTGGGATAAGATCCCTTTCACAACTTGCAGGCAAGGAAGTTATGGTGCAGGAAGGCGATATCATGTATGAGTTTCTTCTTTCAGAAAAAATCGATTGTGAGATCATTACCGTGGAAAATCAGCTTATTGCGCTCACAATGCTGAACAATGGCAAGCACGATGCAATGCTTGGTGCAGGCCTTTTGGGACGTTATTTTATAAATCACAACCACCTTAGAAATATCAAACCAACAGGAGAATCTTTCCTGCCGCTGGAATACAGTTTTGCCGTATCGCACCGGAATTCCGAGCTGCTGTCATCCATCAACCAGGGACTGGACGAACTGAAGGAAAACGGTAGTTATAATGCTATTTATAATAACTGGTTCAGCTTTCTTAAAAACGATTTCCTGCGCAATGTGTATCGCGGGGATATTCTGATTATAACCGGTATCATTGGCTTAGTAATTTTAATGATCATCATCTGGAATTACATGCTTAGAAGAGTGGTTCGCAGAAAAACTGCTCAGCTTCGTAAGGAACTGGAAAAGAATCAGGCTATACAGCAGGATCTAAGGCACAGTGAAGAAAAGTACAGGCTGTTGACAGAAACCGCTTCAGAAATGATCATCATTCATAACCCGGACGGCAAAATAACCTTTGCAAATAATAGCAGCTCAGTAATCACAGGCTATTCGCATGAAGAGATAATGGGTATGGATGTGAGAAGGCTGCTTAGCAGTTCCGGTGAAGAGGAACTTCAGCAGCGTATTAATCAAAGAAAAACAGGTGATGATTCGCTATTCACTTATAAGGTGGAAATATTCAATAAGAACAGTGAAGTTGTACCCCTGGAAATATCCTCTGTGCCCATTATCAAGAACGGCAATAAAGAATTTCTGATAATCGGCCGGGATATATCGCAGCGAATACAATACGAGAAGCAACTTATAGAAGCCAAGGAAAAGGCGGAGGAAAACGATAAGCTGAAGTCCACTTTTCTCGCTAATATGTCGCATGAAATCCGCACACCATTGAATGCCATACTCGGATTTTCACTGCTGATGCAGGACGACAAAGATGACGAACATCTGAGGGAAAAGTATCTGAATATTATACATGAAAATGGTGAGCATTTGCTGAATATCATGAATGACATCCTGGAGTTCTCCAGATTAGAAGCGGGCCAGGCCAGGTTAAATATCAGGCAGGTGCAGATCCCGGCTATTTTAACTGAAGTTTTCGAAAACAACCGAAATCGCCTGGAGAAAAGTGCTATCAAATTTGAGCTTGATGTATCCCTGTCAGAGCAACACAACATTATCATCAGCGATGCCACCAGGATCAGGCAGGTGCTGGATAACCTCATCAGCAATGCAATTAAATTCACTGAAAAGGGTAAGATAAAAATAAGCTGCGAAACCATTTCAGCAAATAAAATTCAGATGAGTGTATCAGACACGGGCAGGGGCATAAAGCCTAAAGATCAGAAAGTTATTTTTGAAAGATTCAGACAGGGAAGCCTGGAGAAGGGTGAAATCCACAGTGGCACAGGACTGGGGCTTTCCATCAGCCGGTCGTTGGTTGAAATGCTTGGCGGCACTATCTGGCTCAACTCAGAAGTTAATAAGGGAACTGAGGTGTTCTTTACCATAAAAACAGACCTATCAAATAATGTATCAACTAAAAAACCACTAATCATGAAACCTACCTCCAATGAAAATCCGGATGGCAAAAGTGGGAAAAACATCCTGGTAGTTGAAGATGAAGAATCAAATTACCTTTTCCTGGAGGCCATCCTACAAAGGGAAAAACATCAGGTAACACGGGCATCTGATGGTTTGGAAGCCATGGAAATTTTCACTAACCAACAAGCTGAGTTCGATCTGATACTAATGGATATTAAGATCCCCAAAATGGACGGCCTTACTGTAACACGCCGGGTAAAAGAAATTCGCCCTGAAATTCCGGTAATTGCCCAAACAGCTTATGCCATGCCTGGTGATAAGGAAGAAGCCATGGATGCAGGCTGTGATGATTATGTATCCAAGCCCTTATCCAGAGAAGAAGTATTGCAGAAGATCAACCGTTTTTGATCATCTTTCTAAAGAAGGTCATCACTTTTTCATAATTATCGATGTAATAGTCGGCTGATGTATGCTCCAGCCCGATTTTCACCGTAATGCCTTGTTTTCCTACCTGCCTGAACATGTATTCATCAGTATAATCATCACCGATAGCAAAGATGTAATCGTACTTTTTCCATTCAATCAGTTTAGACACAGCCACACCTTTATTGATGCCCTGTTGCTTGATCTCAATAACTTTTTTGCCTTCCATTACTTCCAGCTGCTGGTTACTCACCAGGTCGCGCAGCTCATCATGGAGTTCCCATGAACGCTTGTTGCCAAGGTCGGGGTCGGCTTTACGATAATGCCATGACAATGAAAAGTGCTTGTCTTCAATAAAGGAGCCGGGTGTGCGGTCGGTATATAGCTGCAAGATATCCCTGATCTCTTCTTTCCAGTTAATATCGGGTTTCTGTGTTCTTTTCCATTTCTTGCCTGGCGGCTTAATCCAGATACCGTGCTCAGCAACCAGCCCTATGCCAGTATTTTTGAACATCCTTTCCATGAAATCCTTATTCCTGCCACTGACCACATAAGTATCATTTTTACCGTCAGACTTGATTGTTTTGAGCAATTTAAGCCCTTCATCGGAAATAACAGCCTCATCAGGATTGGATTCAAAAGGCACCAGTGTACCATCGTAATCGATCATCAACAAGCGCGACTGAGCCCGGGTGTACCTCCGCGATATGCTTTCATTTATCAGCGGGTTTACTTCACGGGTTCGCTGATCGAGCTGGAGCTGTTTTATATTGCTCCAGGAGTCCATAAAATCCTGCGCCCAGTGTTCCACATTATAGCGCTTCAGCCTTTCAATCATGGGCTTGTTGGCCTTCTTTTGCTCCTCGGGCTTCATATGAATTGCGCGGTCTATGGCATTTGCAATTTCCTGTATATCGTTTGGGTTAACAATAATTGCTTCACCAAGCTCCTTTGCAGCACCGGCCATTTCGCTGAGAATCAATGTGCCTTTCCCATCCACCCGGCAGGCTATATACTCTTTGGCTATCAGGTTCATCCCGTCGCGCAAGGGCGTAATCAGTGCTAAGTCAGCACAGGCATACAGTTCTATCAGCTGCTCAAACGGCATAGAACGGAACAGATACCAAATGGGCATCCATTTAACAGTTCCAAACTTTGAATTGATCCGCCCCACGGTTTCATCTATTTCACTTTTTAATCGCTGATAATGATCCACGCTTGTGCGCGATGGTACAGCCAGCATAAACATGGCTACTTTTTCATGCTGCTGTGGATGCTGTTCCAGGAACTTTTCAAACGCCAGCAGCCTGTTATAAATGCCTTTTGAATAATCCAGGCGGTCCATGGAGAGAATCATTTTTTTACCTTCCTCTTCATCACAAAAACTCTGAATGTGCTTCAGCAGCTGCGATTTGGTCTTCCTACCGCTAAATACTTTTTGAGCTTCACCATTAAACTTCTTAAAATCAATTCCCATGGGAAAAGCATCCACCT
>JBEPXQ010000155.1:0-5086 GCA_041641835.1 Bacteroidales bacterium | reverse complement strand
GGTGAATCGGTAAACCTGGTAGCCGCCGCTGCCACACAGCGCGATTTCAGCAGCCCCGGGGGCTATCGCACACTCAGCAATACGGTAATGCCAGACCTGCATGCACGTCTGGAAATAAATATTACCCGCAACTTCCTGGTTGGAGTAACCGCTGGATATAAAAAAATGCTGCCACGCCTGAAAACAAGCACCGATTATAAAGCTGAGAACAGTCTGGGAAGTGCTACTGCCAACGCTTTTGTAAATCTGGAGCTGAAAAAGGTCAGGGTGAAGATGCAGGGAATTTATGCCCAGAATTCTTTTGATGGACTGATGATAGGTGGTTACGCGGTGAAGGGTATTACCGATTCGCTGAAAGATTTTCGGGAATATACACCGGTTAATACTTTTAGTGCCTGGATAGATATTCATACCAAAGGGAAAAAATTCCAGGTGGGCTTGTTTGGTGGATACACACAGAACTTAGGTACTGCTGAGGCAGTGAGTACGGTTATTTTTGATCCGCAGAATACAGCTTCATCCGTGCTATATAATTTGTATTCCCGCGGTACTACCATTGATAATGTTTACCGGATATCTCCTCGCCTGATCTTTAACAGTGGGAAATTTCGCTGTGCTGCAGAGGTGGAATACACGGTTGCTGCTTATGCAGAAACTAGTGATAATGGCAATTTGCAACTTGATGAAAACCTGAAGGTGACTTCCTCGCAACCCGTGAGCAACCTGAGGGTGTTGCTGGCTACGTATTATTTTTTCTGAGAAAGATATAAATAACTTCCTTAGAGATAGTTTGTTAATAAAATGCCGGGCAATAGTCCGGCTTTACTGCTTTGTTATAAACAAGATTGCAATACGGTTTTATGGAGAACTGAATGATTTTCTTTATAAAAAAGAGGAAGTGTTTGAAATGACTGTATTAATGCCTGCAATTTCATTCGGAACTATTTCGTGGTTTCTCCGCCCATTTCTGTAAAAACATGATCCACCGGTTCCCACAATTCGATTTTATTTCCCTCAGGATCCATGATATGGACGAATTTGCCATATGAGTAGGTTTCAATTTCATCCACGATGGTTACTCCATTTTCTTTGAGCCGTTGAATCAGTTCCTCAATATTCTGTACCCGGTAATTGATCATAAATTCCTTTTCAGAAGGGGAAAAGTAATCACTACCTTTTTCAAAGGGCGACCATTGCAGATAGTTGATTTCCTCAGGACGATTTGCATTACGGAATTCAAAACTGGAGCCATATTCGTTTGTTGCAAGGCCCAGGTTTTTGGAATACCATTCTTTTGTCTTCTTTGGATTATCGGAAAAAAAGAAAATACCACCTATCCCTGTGACCTTGGGAGTGGGCTTTTTTTCTCCGGCTGAGCTTTTGGTTTCTTTTGTCATGCTTTAGAGTTTTTAGCAAAGATAAGAGAATTGGAGTTGTTCTCTTAGCGTCTTTGCGCCTTTGCGAGATAAATTATGTTTATCTGATTATCAGCAGAAATCCATAAAGTGTTACGAGAAAGATCAGGAATATAACAGCAGGAACAAAGTATTTATCCATAATTTTTGGAAAAGCTGAATACATAAACCAAAGATAAAAGACAGGGATAAAAACAAATCCTGAGAAAAACAGGAAGAAAAACAAACCATTGCTAAATGGAGGAGTTAGAACTGCAAAAGGAATAATCCATAATAAAACAAAAAATACCAGCGGCAGAATTTTTGAGCTTAAATGGGGTTCTGTATCTATTTTTTTAGCCCGTTGATAATATGCATCCGTTTTGCCAGATGTTTTGGGCGGTATATGTGGTACTTTCTCGGGCCTGGGAGCTTCCGTTTGTTCTGCAGCAGGCTTTTCCTGATTTTGACTCGCTTCTTCTTTGATTAATTTATACCGAATAATTTTAGCATCCGGTTCAATGCTCATGCAATCCTCTTCTATAATCTTGCTGATCTGCGCATAGATCATGTTTTCAATATCCTTGTTATCTTCTTCAACCGGCAGGCGGCTACCGGAATCCATTAAGCGTTCTCCATTGAGCTCCACGATATTGCGCTTTTCCTCCTTACCCTCGCAATAGATAAAGTTAAACGTCATGCTTACCGTTTCGATAATAAAGGTAAGCGATTGCTGATTCTCCACCTCCCACTGGTTTGAGGCCCATTCAGTATCCATAATAATCAATGTGCCTGCCGGCGAAAAATAAATATCGAAAATGTCCTCATTTTTATTGTTACTCCAGGCATCATCAAAAGTGAAATCTCCTTCTTTTTCCAGCTTTAGGCCAAGCGCTTTTTCCAGTTCCCGGATACTTTCAGCATAATTACGGTTGATGGCTAATCCTGCTAAGTTCATTGTGATTTTACTTGATTTTTAATCAAAGATAAGAAAAACTAACATTACCTGAAGTAAGAAACGCTCCTGCCCCGTATTAATCGCTGCAGATTATCCAACGATTATTTATCCAGCTTCTTTATCCATTGCAGCCAATTATCCATACCGGCCCCGTGAACAGCGGCGGTCTCAAAGAGCGGGATATCAGGGTTCAGGTTTTTCAGATCATCCAGAAATGTTTGAGTGTTGAAATTTACGTACGGAAGCAGATCAACCTTGTTTAGAACAACTGCAGCGGCCTGGCGGAACAACATGGGATACTTCGAGGGTTTATCATCCCCTTCGGTGGTGCTAAGGACTGCGATACGGTGATCTTCACCCAGGTCAAAACCCGTGGGACATATCAGATTACCCACATTCTCCACCAGGATAATATCCAGTGCTGTCAGCTCCAGTTCCTCAAATGCGCTGGCAATACTGCTGGAATCAAGATGGCAGGCACCCTCCGTATTAATCTGTACTATGGGAATACCGAATTGTTGGAGCCGCTCGGCATCCTTGCTCGTATAAGCATCACCTTCAATAACAGCCAGTCTCTTATGCTTGACAAGTACCGGGATAGTCCTTTCCAGTAGCGTGGTTTTTCCTGCTCCTGGTGAACTGATGAAGTTCAGCATCATAATGTTGTGCTTTTTCAGCAGTTCACGGTTTTTTTCAGCCTGATCGTTGTTGCGGTCCAGGACATTGCGTAACACTTTTATTTCCATAATTATTCTCCTTCTATACTATTGATATTTAATTCCATTCCTTGTTGTACTTGCGTGTCTGTTGATTGGCACTGCGGACAGAGATATGATCCCTCTTGCGGCCCGAATAAATTACCACAGTTGCAGCACTTCAGCCTCACCGGAAGCCTTTTAATTTGCAGCGCAGCTTTATTCAGTGGTGTATTTGCTGTGGCTGCTTCAAAGCCATGCTGCATGATCTCTTCATTCAGATGCTGCATTTCACCCACATCAAGCCATACTGCAGTTACCTGCTTCAGGCCATTGTCTTCTGCCACTTGCATTGTAATCCGCATTATATTTTCTATGACTGCCAGTTCATGCATATCAGCAAATTCGTGGTGTTTTTGCCGACCAGGGTGGTTCGATGATCCTTCGTCCGCCTATCCCAGTTTCCATCACCACCACAGCCGGATGCTCTTTGGTTATCTTTCCGATAACAGCAGCATTCCTGCCGTATTCATGATTTCTCATAACCTTTAGCGCGTTTTCAGCCTCCTGCCTGTCCAGCACAATTACGATTCTACCCTCATTGGCAAAATGCAGCGGATCAAAACCCAGAGCTTCGCAAAAGGCTGCAACCTGTTCGCTAACCGGGATTTCTTCCTCCATAATCTCTAATCCGGCACTGGCCATTTCACTTATCTCACTTAGTATGCCTGCCAGCCCGCCGCGGGTAACATCCCTCATAAACCTAATGCCCCTGCATTGTTTCATTAGATTGATTATCAGACCGTTCAAGGGTGCGCAGTCGGATATCAGGCGCGTTTTGTCAAAAAAACCTTCCCGTGCATTGATTACTGCTGCTTCATGGTCACCCGTGTTGCCGCTGAGCAGCACGAGATCACCAGCTTGTATCAGGCTTCCGGAAGACATCTGTTTGTGATGTTCTGCCAGTGTTCCAACACCGCTGGTATTGATGTAAATGCTGTCGGCCTGGCCTTTTTCCACAACTTTGGTGTCGCCCGCTACTATTATTACGTCTGCTTCCCGGGCAGTAGCAGCCATGCTGGCCACTACCTGCTGCAGTGTATCAATTGGCAGGCCTTCTTCCAGGATGAATCCTGCTGTGAGCCAGCGGGGAACAGCACCGCTCACCGCAAGATCATTCACAGTGCCACAAACCGCCAGTTTACCGAGGTCTCCGCCAGGAAAGAACAGCGGGCTAACCACATATGAATCAGTGGTGATAGCCAGGCTGCCTGCTCCGGATTCTATCAGCGCGCTGTCTCCTTCCTTATCCAGCCACTTATTGCTGAAGCTCTCCAGGAATAATTCCCTGATAAGCTTGCGTGTCATGCGTCCGCCACTACCGTGTCCTGCTTCTATCCTGTTATGCATAATTGCGATATTTAAAATGAGCATTACAACTACCTTCGGCAGAAACCATGCAGGCACCTACAGGATTATCCGGAGTGCAAGTGCGGCCAAAAAGGCGGCAATCACCCGGTTCTTTGCGTCCCTTCAAAATATCACCACAAATACAGGACTTTTCATATTTTACTTCAGGAATATTTATGTTAAAGCGTTTTTCTGCATCCATAAATTCATATCTTTTGTTTAGCCGGAGTCCGCTTTTTGGCAGTATCCCGAATCCGCGCCAGCGGGTATCGGACTTTACAAATACATCATTCATAATATCCCTTGCAACCACATTGCCATTGCTGCTGACAGCCCGTTTATACTGGATCTCCGTTCTGAAGCTGCGATGATTTACCTGCCTTAGGAGCATCAGGACAGACTGTAATATATCGGTGGGTTCAAAACCGGCTACAACCGTGGCCACCTTATAGCGCCTGGCAAACACCTGGTATATCCGGCTGCCTGTGATGCTACTCACGTGTCCGGGGCAAATATAGCCGTTAACAGGTATTCCATCTTCAATAACCGCATGCATGGCAGGTGGCATAAGCTTGTGCGCACACAGCACAGAGAAATTTTTCAGAGCTTCCTCCCTGGCTCGTTGTAAT
>JBEPXQ010000154.1:0-5104 GCA_041641835.1 Bacteroidales bacterium | reverse complement strand
TTCTTCAGGTTATGATACAGCCATATTTAATTACTTTAATGCTGACCAGCAACTTGAAGGACTTCGCCTAAGCAGTAACAACGGGCAGCAACTCCGTTATGGCGAAAATCCTCACCAGCAAGGCAAGTTTCATGGTGAACTGGATGAAGCTTTTGAGCAGCTTCATGGCAAAGCCATATCATACAACAACATAGTGGATATTGATGCCGGTGTACACCTGGTGGAGGAATTTGAAGGAACTACATTTGCGATCCTCAAGCACACCAATGCCTGCGGACTATCTCAGCGCGATGATCTTGTCACCGCGTGGAAAGATGCCCTTGCCGGCGATCCTGTTTCAGCGTTTGGTGGTGTTTTAGTCACCAGTACCACAGTAAATAAGGCAGTGGCTGAAGAAATCAATAAGATATTTTTTGAAGTGCTAGTAGCGCCCGCTTTTGACGAGGAAGCCCTGGAAGTACTAAAGCAGAAAAAGAACCGGATACTATTGAAGCAGAAGCAGAAAAGCTTCAGTAATCAGCAGGTGCGAACCATGCTTAATGGTTATCTGGTGCAGGACAGAGACAGAAAAATGGCAGATGAATCAGAGCTTAAGATCGTTACAAAAAAAGCGCCGGAACAGAGCCAGGTTAACGATCTTATTTTTGGAATGAAAGCTGTTAAGCACACCAAATCAAATGCCATCGTGCTGGCAAAGGGTAAGCAGCTGCTGGCAAGCGGTGTGGGACAGACCTCCAGGATAGATGCTTTAAAACAGGCTATAGACAAGGCTCAAAGATTTGGTTTTGATCTGAATGGCGCCATTATGGCCTCTGATGCATTTTTCCCTTTTGCTGACAGCGTTGAACTGGCGCATCAACATGGCATCACTGCCGTGATCCAGCCAGGAGGATCAAAACGCGACCAGGATTCCATTGACTACTGCGATAGTAACAATATTGCCATGGTATTTACAGGATACCGGCATTTTAAGCATTAAAATTCTGAAAAAACAAAAAGCTGTTGTATCTTTACCGGTTCATTTTAGCAAGCAAAATCATTATATAGCACATGGGACTGTTTTCATTTTTCAATAAAGAGATCGCTATAGACCTTGGAACAGCCAATACGATTATCATTCACAATGATAAAGTGGTGGTTGATGAGCCGTCAATAGTAGCCATCGACAGAAGGACTGAGAAAATCATAGCCGTTGGAAAAAAGGCCATGATGATGCACGGGAAAACACATCAGGAAATACTTACCATCCGTCCTCTGCGCGACGGAGTTATTGCCAATTTTCAGGCTGCAGAATATATGATCCGGGAATTTATCAAAATGATAGGCTCCAGGAACACGCTTTTTCCGCCATCATTGAAGATGGTGGTATGTATCCCTTCCGGGATCACAGAAGTGGAAGAACGCGCGGTACGTGAATCAGCCGAACAGGCAGGAGCACGTGATGTAAGGCTCATCCATGAGCCGATGGCAGCTGCAATAGGTATAGGGATAGACGTACTGGAACCTTCAGGAAACATGATTATCGACATTGGAGGTGGCACCAGTGAAATTGCTGTAATTGCACTGGGCGGAATTGTTAACAACAAATCAATAAGGATTGCCGGTGATGACTTTACCCAGGATATCATGCAATATATGCGTAAGCAGCACAACATCAACATTGGTGAACGCACAGCTGAGCGTATTAAAATTCAGGTGGGTGCTGCCATGACTGAGATTGACAATCCCCCGGAAGATTATCCGGTTCATGGCCGCGATATGCTTACAGGAATTCCAAAAGAGATCATGGTCAATTATGCCGAGATTGCGCATTCATTGGATAAATCTATTTCAAAAATAGAAACAGCTGTACTCAATGCCCTGGAAATGACTCCTCCGGAATTATCAGCCGATATCTTTAAAACAGGTATCTACCTGGCCGGTGGCGGATCCATGCTCCGCGGACTTGACAAGCGTATCCAGATGAAGACAAAGCTCCCCGTGCACGTGGCTGAAGACCCCATCAGAGCTGTAGCAAGGGGCACAGGCATCGCGCTTAAGAACTTCGATAAGTTTACCTTCCTGATCAAATAAAAATACAGGCTGATGATCTATGCGTAACCTGATCCTGTTTATATGGAGATATAACTTCTTTTTTCTTTTCCTGCTTCTTGAAGTGCTGGCTGCATATATCATTGTACAACAGAATCACTACCACAAGAATGTTTTTATTCATTCCTCGGGACAGCTAACTGGTGAAATCTATGAATTCACCAATGAAGTAAAAGGATATTTCGATCTGAACAGACAAAATGAACGACTGGCAGAAGAAAATGCACACCTCAGGAGTGCCTCGCATTATGCCTTTATGAAAACATCGGTAAATACAGTCCGATACAAGGATACGCTTTACCGCCGCCAATTCAGTTACATTCCTGCCCGCGTCATCTCCTCCTCTTTATCGCATCGCAACAACATCTGGATGATCAATAAAGGAAAAAATCAAGGGGTTGATAAAAACATGGGGGTAATATCCTCCAATGGTGTGGTTGGGATAGTAGTGAACGTTTCTAAAAATTTCAGTACCGTCAACTCAGTATTACACAAACAAACACGCCTGAGCGTGATGCTGAAAAAAACCAAACACAAAGGCTTTGTTACCTGGCCGGGTGGAGATTACAGACACGGAATCCTGAACGATATTCCTTCTCATGTGGAAATAACCAAGGGTGATACTATCGTTACCAGTGGAAATTCATTGCTCTTTCATGAAAACATCATGGTAGGCACTGTGGTGGAGGCCCAGTTACAATCAGGGGAAAGTTTCTATGATATTGAAATTGAATTTTCAGAGGATTATAACAATACTGAATACGTATATGTGATCAGGAACCTGATGAAGGAAGAACAACAGGAATTAATGGAGGACACTGAAAATGAAGATTAATGAAATTGTCCGTTACATATTCTGGTTTATCCTTTTCGTTCTGGTTCAGGGATTGATCCTGAACCATGTAAACATCGGGGGCTATCTGAATCCGTACCTCTATGTGATGTTCATTCTTCTTTTGCCGTTTGACATTTCCCGCCCGCAAAGCCTCATCATAGCATTTCTGCTGGGTTACTCGGTAGATCTTTTCGCGGGAACACCCGGCATGCATGCTTTTGCCTCAGTGTTTGCAGCCTTTTCCAGGCCTTTCCTCATCAGTTCATTAAGTAAGAGAGATGATGATGACATTGAAACCCGCCCCAAAATCAGAAGCATGGGCATAAGGTGGATATTATATTACAGCTCCATACTGGTTCTTATTCACCACAGCGTGTATTTTTTTATTGAATCATTCAGAATAACAGAATTTTTCCAGACGCTCAGCCGTTCACTCTTGAGTTCATTACTCACCGTTGTAATGATCTTACTTGTGCAGTTTCTGTTTTTCAGTTCTATCGGATCAAAAAAGAAATTCAGCTCATGAAACACACAGCTCCCGGTATTGAGATTATGGCTCCCGTAGGATCCTTTGAGTCACTTTCAGCAGCAATCAATGCAGGCGCTTCTTCCGTTTATTTCGGCACAGGACATTTGAACATGCGCTCGAAATCGTCGCGCAACTTCAGCCTGGATGATCTGGCTGAGATATCTGACAGATGCAGAAGCAATAATGTGAGGACTTACCTTACAGTAAACACCGTGGTGTATGATGAGGAGCTGGATGAGATGCGCCGCATCCTGGATGCAGCCAGGAGCAACCGCATAAGCGCTGTAATTGCTTCTGATATGGCGGTAATCAATTATGCCAGGCAGATAGGCCTGGAAGTACATATGTCCACCCAAACCAATATCACCAACATAGAAGCAGTGAAATACTACGCGCAATTTGCCGATGTGATGGTGATGGCGCGTGAATTGAATATCCGGCAGGTAAAAGCCATATCCGATGCTATAAAAGAAAACGATATCCGCGGCCCGCGCGGAGAGCAGGTGCAGCTGGAGATGTTTGTGCATGGGGCATTATGCATGGCTGTATCAGGAAAGTGTTATATGAGCCTTGACCTGCTTAATTCTTCCGCCAACCGGGGAGCCTGCCTGCAACCCTGCCGCCGCCCATATAAAGTCTTTGATTCGCGGCAGGAAGTGGAAATGGAGGTGGACAATGAATACATCATGTCGCCGAAAGACCTTAAAACAGTTGATTTCCTGGATAAGATACTGAAGGCGGGGGTAACAGTACTGAAAATTGAAGGACGTGGCCGATCTCCGGAATATGTAAAAACAGTAGTAGGCGTGTATCGCGAGGCTGTGCAGGCCGTTTTTGACGGTAATTTTACTGAAGAAAAAATCAGCCACTGGAATGAGAGGCTTAAAACTGTTTATAATCGTGGTTTCTGGGATGGATATTACCTGGGAAAAAAACTGGGTGAATGGACAAAGAAACCCGGATCGCAGGCCACAAGAAAGAAGGTGTTTATAGGACTGATCACCAATTACTTTTCAAAAATAGGAGTGGCCGAAGTTCAAATGCAAACTCACGAACTATCGGTGGGAGACCGGATACTGATTTCCGGTCCCACAACAGGTGTTATTGAACAGGAAGTACCTGAATTAAGAGTGGATATGCGGCGAGTTAAAACTGCTGTTAAAGGTGAGCAATGTTCTTTCCCCACAGGCCAGACTGTACGCCGGTCTGATAAGATTTACAAGCTGATAGAAGTGGACCCTGATTTTGATGAAGACAGCCGTTATGCATAAAAAAACTGCCCCAGCGAAGGGGCAGTCATAAAAAGCGGCTTTACAAAACATTCAGGCTTAAAGAAAAGTTAACCGCTTTTGTATCATTTCTTCCAGTTTAACAATCTCCACGCGTTCTTGTTTCATGCTATCCCGCTCCCTGATTGTTACTGTATTATCTTCCAGTGTTTGATGATCCACAGTTATGCAATACGGTGTTCCGATGGCATCATGCCTGCGGTAGCGTTTGCCTATGGTATCTTTTTCCTCGTAATGACACATGAATCGGTACTTTAGTTGTTTCATTACTTCACGAGCTTTCTCCGGAAGACCATCTTTTTTTGTAAGTGGCAGAACAGCTGCTTTATACGGAGCAAGTGCCGGTGGGATTTTTAATAC
>JBEPXQ010000153.1:0-5112 GCA_041641835.1 Bacteroidales bacterium | reverse complement strand
ATGGCTGCCATTGGCAGAGCAATTGGCACTAATCCGAATTATGAAACAGAAACAGCTGTTATTGACGGGTTCAATGGCAAAGCTCATGCATTCAACCTGGTAATCATGCATGGCCTGCCTGAGGGAAACCGTTCGCTGAGATTACTCGAACAGCTTAAAGCCAATAAAATACCGGTATGGTTTATTGCAGGTCCCGGTGCCCGCTATAATTTCCTGGACAGGTACATAAAAGATATCAAAATACAATCCGGTGGAAAGCCGGAAGAAGCGAAAGGAGTACTCAACAATAAATTCACTCTCTTTAGTATTCCTGATGATGATAAGGGACTGCTCACGAGCTTCCCGCCATTGCAAAGCATATTTGGGAAATATTCAGCACCTGATGACTCGAAAGTGCTGATTTACCGGCGAATTGGCAATGTCACCACCTCAGCGCCACTATGGGCGTTTTCGGGTGCCGGTGATCAGAAAACCGGTATTACCTTTGGTGAGGGCCTTTGGAGGTGGAGACTCTATAACTACGTGGAAAACAAGAATCATGAATTAGTTGACGAGCTGATCAGGAAGAGCGTGAAATATCTTGTGGCCCGTGAGGATAAAAGTCGCTTCAGAGTGGAAGCCTCATCGCGGTTTTCAGAATATGAAGATGTGGTATTTGATGCTGAACTTTATAATCAGAGTTATGAGCCACTGAATGAGCCTGAGGTAAACCTTCTGATCACCAATGAAGAAGGGGAGGAGTTCCCATACGCGATGAGCAGAAAAGCCGATGCTTATACCTTAAATGCCGGACAATATGTGCCGGGCCTGTATAGCTATACTGCCACGGCTCAGCTGGGCGCGGAAACCTTCAGCAAGAGCGGTAAATTCGTGGTGGAGGATGTAAATCTGGAGAGTATGAATACCACTGCTAATCATCGCTTATTATACAGGCTTGCCAATGACCATAATGGCAGGGTGCTTAATGCAAGGCAACTGGGAGAAATTCCCCGGATAGTAGAAGAGGCGCAAATGAAACCCGTGGTATATAATGTGAAAGAATACGTGGAGTGGATCAGGATTCGCTGGCTGCTGATCATCTTGATCGGATTGCTCACGCTTGAATGGATCGTGAGAAAAATTAACGGAGCCCTGTAAGCAGGAAATATTATAAAGATCAGGATTTTTATGGAACAGACAATTTTTTATATCATCATAGCATTGGTTGTAGCAGATTTTGTGGTGGAGCGGGTGCTTGATATGCTCAATGCCAGGAAGGTGGATGCCGGCATCCCCGAACGCTTCCATGGATATTATGATGAAGATAAATACAATAAATCGCAGCGGTATAAGCAGGCGAAAGACCGCTTTGGACTGCTTATTTCCGGGCTGTCATTTATAATTATTCTTTTGATATTATGGCATGAGGGATTTGCATGGCTGGATGCCTGGTGGCGCCAATTTACTTCAAACGAAATCCTGTTGGCGCTGCTTTTCTTCGGAAGCATGGCCTTGATTGGTGATATACTGATGACGCCATTTTCCTATTACAGCACCTTTGTGATAGAAGAAAAATTCGGTTTCAATAAAATGTCGCTGAAGACATTTTTCCTTGACAAGTTAAAAGGATGGCTGCTGGGTGCTGTTATCGGCGGTGGCCTGCTGGCACTGATCGTGTGGATATATCTTGCAGCAGGAGATTATTTCTGGCTGATTGCCTGGGTGGTGGTGAGTGCTTTCACCATCTTTTTCACCATGTTTTACTCTACTATCGTAGTGCCGCTTTTCAATAAACAAACCCTGCTGGAAGACGGACCGTTGCGCCAGGAGATAGAGAAATTTGCCCATGAGCAGGGATTTAAACTGGATAACATCTTTGTGATTGACGGCTCAAAACGCTCTTCCAAATCCAATGCCTACTTTAGCGGCCTGGGCCCCAGGAAAAGGATAGTATTGTTTGACACTTTGATAGAAAACCACAGCAAAGAAGAGCTGGTGGCAGTGCTCGCGCATGAGATCGGGCATTACAAAAAGAAACACACCCTGGTGAATGCCGGCCTTGCTATTGTGCAAACGGGTGTGTTCCTTTACCTGCTGGGGCTTTTTGCCGGAAGTGAACTAATGGCAGGGGCTCTGGGGGCTGAAAAAGCCAGTTTCCATATGGGAATGGTTGCTTTCGGACTGTTGTTTACACCCCTCAACTTCCTGATTGGATTGCTGATGAATAAGCTTTCCAGAAAGTTTGAATACCAGGCGGATGAATTTGCCGGGAAAAATTATTCAGCTGAAGCACTGCAAACAGCGCTCAAGAAACTCTCAGCCGATAATCTGTCAAACCTGCATCCACATCCGGCATATGTAAGCGTGTATTATTCGCACCCACCGGTTATGCGGAGACTGCATTTTCTGGACCAATTCAAAAAAAGTTCCTGATTTCTATGGCTATGTGCCCCTATTTTGTTTACTTTGGCGATTCAAAACAATATCTAATATAATAAATTAATTATGAGCATTGAAAAAAATAAAGTAGTAGCTATCGACTTCGAACTTAAACTTAACGATGAAAACGGACCGGTGGTTGAAAAAACAGAAGGAGAAAAACCACTGACGTTTTTATTCGGACATGGGAACTTACTGGAAAAATTTGAAGATAAACTGCAGGGTAAAACTGAAGGTGATAGCTTCGCATTTGGTCTTAAAAGTGATGAAGCATATGGTCAGCGACGCGAAGATATGGTTGTTGACTTACCTAAAGATGTCTTTAAAGATGAAAAAGGAGAGATCATGGAAGATATCCTGGTGAAGGATAACTTTATTCCCATGAAAGATGAGAGTGGAAATGTACTGCAGGGTAAAGTAGTTGAAATAAAAGACGAAGTGGTAAACATGGACTTTAACCACCCGCTGGCCGGTCAGGATATCCACTTCAGCGGCACTGTTAAGGACATTCGCGATGCAAGCAAGGAGGAAATTGATCACGGGCATGTGCATGATGAGCACACCAAACACTGATCACTTCTGATAAAGCATAAAAAAAAAGCGTAACCTACCTGGTTGCGCTTTTTTTTTGTCCGTAAAGACCTTCAGGAAACAAAAAAAGCCGGCAGTGTTGCCGGCTCAATGTATCTTTTATTGTCAGCCTATCGCTTCTCAGCAATTCTGGCTTTCTTACCACGCAGTTCGCGGAAGTAATATATCCTTTTACGGCGAACTTTACCTCTCTTCAATACTTTTATTTGCTGGATGAAAGGTGAATTTACCGGAAATATTCTTTCCACACCTACTCCTGAAGAAATCTTCCTTACAGTAAAGGTCTTTTTCTCTCCTGTCCCTTTTACCTGTATCACGGTTCCCTGGAATGTCTGGATTCTTTCCTTGTTACCTTCCCTGATAGAGTAATCAATAGCAATAGTATCTCCCGCATTAAACTCGGGAAGTTCTTTCTTTTCTACATAAGTATCTTCAACATACTTGATCAGATCCTGCTTATTCATCGCTTTCGTATTTATCCGGTTCGCTTAAAAATGAGTGCAAATATACGTGTATTTTTCCAATCACCAAACGCTATTCCGGTTAATTTTTTATTGCAGCGGCAAAAGTACTGGTTTTTTATTGATTAAATGAAAAACCAGTTGATTTTTTTCTCTTCAGCTGTAAATATCTTAAAGCATGCTCACCGCAATGGATGCAGGCATCCAAACTATTGCCTCATAACGTAGAAACAATTGCTTAAATGGATTTGTTCCTTGTTTTTAGACTCAAATATTGTTATATTTAGATGAGCTTATGTTTTTAAAATATATATTTGATGCAAGAAAGCGTAGGGAAAATAATGAAGATAAACCATAAATGTACTTTTCATTTTGATGAAGAAAAAGGTATTCTCTTTAAAAACTACACAGGTAGAGTTACTCTTGATAATGTAATAAACACATGGAAGAATGCTATTGAAAAAGATAAGGTTTCGCATGATACAAAAGGTATTGTAGTTAATTTCCTAAAGGCAAAGATTGATATGGAGCCGGTGGCTGCTGAAGAGATCGTAGCTTTTTACAGAAGTAATATGGAAATTTTTGGAGGAAAGAAAATAGCGATTTTAACCGGAACACCAAGAGATATTATTATTCCTGTTCTTATGCACGAACAAAGCAGGGGATTTGAAGTCAGGCCTTTTTCAACACTGGATGCGGCCTGCGACTGGATTTCTGAATAACAAAAATTTTACCTAAGGTTATATGGTCATGCATAATAATAGCAATTACGTAACCGTTTAAGCATGTATCCGTTTAAATAAAATGTTGATTAAGCTATTTTAAATTTCATTAAGCTGAAATAATTATATCCGCATGAAGAAATACCTGCTTCTTTTTATTGCATGCAGCCTGAGCGCTTCGTTATCAGCACAAAACCCAGCAGGGGCCATAGATAGGTTCAGAGCCGGTTTTGAATTGGGAGTGAACCATTCGCTGCTCCATAGTAAAGAAGGACTATCCGAAAAAATTATCATGCATAATGATATTGGTTTTCAGATGGGAATGCTAATGGAATATGCTTTCAACGACAGATTTTTGATCAGTACCTCCTTCGGTTTTTCTCTCAACGACAGTAAGGTGCTTAAAGGAACAGGTGAATTGCCGTACAATGTTTTTGGACTTTCAGCAGACTTTATGATTCACGGTATATACAGGTTCAGTACCTCAGGAGTGTGCCCATATATTCTTACCGGGCCCTCGTTTATTCATCCAATGGCTATTGACAGGTCTAATTCAGCACAATTTCCAACCGGAAACAATATATCTGTAGATGCCGGCTTTGGTCTGGAAAAAGCATTTGGCTCTTTATTTATCGCCCCCGAACTACGATACAGCTTGGGATTGAGTGAGGTCAACCGTGATCCTTCACTACGAACACTCACCTACCATCGCGTAACCTTTACCTTTAAATTCAAGGGATAAGCTTGTTATTCTGATACCTATTGGTAGCTCCCTAACCCGCGTCCTTCCCGGGGGAATTTATTATTGTTTCTTTTTATCTATCTTTGGGTTTTGGAAAACATTGCTCGCGGTACTTGCCGGATAGGCAGGTTAGCCTGAGAAAAATTACACCTATGATATTCTGGTCACCGTATGAATC
>JBEPXQ010000152.1:0-5126 GCA_041641835.1 Bacteroidales bacterium | reverse complement strand
TGAGGGACTTGCAGAAGGGACTTATTATTATATCATGACGTTTACTTCACCTCGTGGTGAAGAAAAATTTAATGGAAGCATTTCGGTGCTCAGATAAACGACTGCAGTAATAAATGGTAAGCAACAAAAACCCCGCCTTGAGCGGGGTTTTTATTTCCTCTTTTTATTACTGTGCCTCAACTATAAGGTTTTCCGTCTTCTCATCTGATAAAGGTAATTCATTCTGATTTTTCTCTATTATATCCAACTCAAACCTCAGATTTTCGATTATAAAATCCTGCCGCTTAGGAGTATTCTTTCCCATATAAAAGCTCAGGGTTTCTTCTGCTGAAAATCCATCCTTTAATATTATGGGATCAAGGCGGATGTCTTTCCCGATAAAATGTCCGAATTCGTTGGGACTTATCTCTCCCAGACCTTTAAACCGTGTGATTTCAGGTTTTCCTTTTAGCTTCCTGATTGCTTCCCTCCGCTCTTCATCACTATAACAATAATAGGTGTGCTTACGATTTCTTACTCTGAATAGCGGTGTTTGAAGAATATACAAATGTCCTTTTTTCACCAGCTCCGGGAAAAACCTTAAAAAGAAGGTCATAAGTAGCAAGCGGATATGCATACCATCCACATCGGCATCTGTAGCTATTACAATATTATTGTAACGCAGATTCTCCAGGCCATCCTCAATATTCAAGGCAGTTTGCAGCAGGTTAAACTCTTCATTCTCGTAAACAATCTTTTTTGATAGCCCGTAACTGTTAAGTGGCTTACCCTTCAGGCTAAAAACAGCCTGGGTTTTTACCTTTCGTGCCTTGGTGATGGATCCACTGGCCGAGTCTCCCTCAGTAATGAACAGTGTTGACTCCAGCCGGTCTTCACTATTTGAATTATAATGAACCTTGCAATCGCGAAGTTTTTTATTGTGAAGACTGGCTCGTTTGGCTGTTTCTCTGGCTTTCTTCTTGATACCGGCCATCTCCTTGCGCTCTTTTTCGTTCTGCTGTATCTTTTGCAGCAGAAGTTCGGCAACCTCAGAATGGCGGTGAAGGTAATTATCCAGATTCCGTTTGACGATATCCGTAATGTAATTACGAATGGTTTGGCCATTAGGCTCCATATGCTGAGAACCAAGCTTGGTCTTCGTCTGAGATTCGAATACCGGCTCCTGTATTTTAATACTCAAAGCTGCAGAAATGGAACCCCGTATATCAGACGGGTCAAAATCTTTCTTGTAAAATTCTCTTATGGTTTTAACAATTGCCTCCCGGAATGTTGATTGATGTGTTCCACCCTGCGGAGTATGCTGTCCGTTTACAAAGGAATAATAATCCTCGCCGTATTTTCGTGCACAATACGAAAAGGCACATTCAAAATCATCTTCCCCGAGGTGGATAATTGGAAACAGAAATTCTTCATTCACCTGGTGTTCCAGCAAATCAAGCAATCCTTTATCGGAGCGGATCGTTTCTCCGTTAAATTTGATGGTAAGACCTTTGTTCAGATAAGCATAATTCCAGAGTTGCTTTTCTATGTATTCTGATATGTAGCGATAGTTACCAAAAATCTCACGGTCAGGAACAAATTTCACATGGGTCCCGTTTCTTTCTGATGTTTCCACCAGGTCTTCTGAAATAAGCACACCACGCTGATACTTCACGACTTTTGCCTGTCCTTCCCTGACGGACTTCACACAAAAATCCTCCGACAAAGCATTCACTGCTTTTGTACCCACACCGTTAAGTCCCACTGCTTTTTTAAAAACCTTGGAGTCATACTTGGCACCCGTATTAATTTTCGATACACATTCCACTACTTTTCCTAAAGGTATGCCTCTCCCGTAGTCTCTTACAGAAACAGTTCCGCCTTCTATGTTCACTTCCACTTTCCTGCCATTACCCATTACGAATTCATCAATGGCATTATCAATGGTCTCCTTCAGCAGTACATAAATCCCATCATCCCGGGAAGAACCTTCACCAAGCTTCCCAATGTACATTCCGGGGCGTGTCCTGATGTGATCTTTCCAATCAAGTGACTTTATACTTTGCTCATTATACTCTGCGTGCATATCTTCTAAATTTCTACAAATTTAATATGGAGTAAGCTTTATCCGGTGGCAAGTTTTCAAAACTTTTCAATACACCGCTGTTGATTACTAACTTCCAATACTTTGCTTAAAAAAAGCTCTAACTGTTCTAATTTTTGATTTTATCCGCCATACGTCTGTTCCATTAGTTGCCGGATCAAGGCTCTTCATCTGCCAACCTGAAATATTTCCTGTGGATATTCAATATTCACAAGAAACAAACCGTGAGCAGGCATAGAAGTTCCGGCATCCTGCCGTTTTCCGGACTCAATAATGGAAACCATTTCAGACACTTCCGTATATCCACGTCCAACATCCAGCAAGGTTCCTGTTATTGCCCTCACCATGTTTCTGAGGAAGCGGTTGGCAGTGATTCTAAAAACAAAAAAATCATCCACTTCTTTCCAGCTTGCCTCATGTACTGTGCAGATATAGCTATTAACATCACTGCCCGTTTTGGAAAAACTACTGAAGTCCTTTTCTCCCAATAGCTGATTTGCTGCCTGGTTCATTGCCTCCAGCTTAAGGAAGCCGGGGTAAAAGTACGACGTATGCGTATGAAAAGGATTTTTCTCTCTTGTTATTACATATTCATATGAACGAGAAATTGCATCAAATCGTGCGTGTGCGTCATTCATAACAGGATGTATATCATGAACCACCACGTCATCAGGCAAAAAGCGATTCAATTTATACACCAGGTTTGTTCGGCTTAAATTACCGGGATCGAATTCTGCATGCGCAAAATAGTTCTTTGCATGTACACCGGTATCAGTACGTCCTGCACCTGTTATCTCAACCTGTTGCCGGAGGAAAGTGGAGAAATGTTCTTCCAGACACTGCTGCACGGAATACTGTGCCGGCTGCTTTTGCCATCCAAAAAACCTTTTCCCGTTGTAAGATAAGCGAATAAAATACCTTCTTTTCATCCGTAAGCTGCTTTGGCTACAAAAATACATAAAGACGGCTAAAGTAGAACTGGCAAAATCGGACAACCTCAATTAATTTAGACTACCTATAAATTTAGGCAAAAGGCAAAAAAAAAGGCTACTGTTATTTTGCTAACAAAAGACTTTGCTATCTTTGACCCTCCATTGTTATTCATTTAACAATGGTAGTTAGAATAAAAAAGTAAACCAATCAATCACGGAGGTTAAAATGTCTAATACACAAAAGATGGTCATCGAACTCGTGGAAAAGCACGGTCAGGACAGAACAAACCTGATGGCGGTACTCCAGGGTGTGGTGGACCAGCAAAAGTATCTGAGCGATGAAGCAATCACAGAAGTTGCCAGAGCAATGGACCTGTCAGCTGCTCAGGTTTATGGAACCGCATCATTTTATTCATTCCTGGAAACAGAAGCCCGGGGACAATATGTGATTCGGGTATGTCGCACAATTACCTGTGACATGAAGGGTAAAAGAGAAATTATAAACACTCTGGAAAACATCCTGAAAATCAATGTTGGTGATACCACCCCAGACAGCAAATTCACACTTTTGGAAACCAACTGTCTTGGTTGGTGCCATAAGGGGCCGGCTATGCTAATCAATAATAAAGCATATACCGAGCTGACACCTGAAAAAGTGAAGGAAATTATCACAGAAATCAAGCACAACAGCTAAAACGGAGGTCATTATGGCAGAAACTAAACAATTAAAAAGAGTAGATATTATTTTCAGCGATGAGTGCGATTTCAGAGAGACACTGGCTGATGCACTGAAACGCTCAAATGAAGAAATCGTTCAATCTCTACTGGATTCAGGCCTTCGCGGTCGCGGTGGTGCAGGTTTCCCCACAGGAATGAAATGGAAATTCACTGCACAGGAACAGGCAGATGAAAAGTTCATCATATGTAATGCGGATGAAGGAGAGCCGGGAACATTTAAAGATCGTGAGATTCTTTTCCAGGTACCATTTAAAGTATTTGGCGGCATGGCCGTTGGCGCAAAAGTTATCGGAGCAAAAGAAGGGTATATGTACCTCAGAGGGGAATACAAATTCCTGCTGGATGACCTCCAGGCTCACCTGGATAAATTCCACGCCATTCTTGATGAACTGGGATTTGATTTCAGAATAAAAATCGTAACCGGTGCAGGTGCATACATTTGTGGTGAAGAAAGTGCTTTATTTGAATCCATGGAAGGGAAACGAGGCGAGCCAAGAAATAAGCCTCCCTATCCAACTGTGAACGGATACAAAGGTAAGCCAACGGTTATCAATAACGTTGAAACCCTGGTATATGCCTTTATGATTTGCCGCATCGGCGCTGATAAGTTCAAGGAACTTGGTACTGATGACTCCAGAGGATCTAAAGTATTCTCTGTTTCGGGAGATACACCAATACCGGGCATTTATGAACTGGAGCTGGGAATGACCCTGGAAAACTTCGTGGAAGAATTTGGTGACGGAGATACCAAATCAGTCCAGGTTGGAGGAGCCGCAGGCTTCTGTGTTCCCCGCAAACACTTCAACAATACAATCATTGGTTTTGAAGGTGTTCCAACCGGAGGATCTATGATGATCTTCAACAGTTCACGTTCAATGTACAATGTACTGCACAATTATCTGGCATTCTTTGAAGAAGAATCCTGCGGACAATGTACGCCCTGCCGGGTAGGTTGCCAGCAGCTTTTGCTGGGTGTTGAGGCCGTAAAACGCGGTGATAAACCAATATCTTATCTGGATGAACTGATGAAGCTGACCGAAACCATGAAGCTTACCGCAAAATGTGGTCTCGGGCAATCAGTTGCTAACTCATTCGCTTCTATTGTTGACAACTTCAAAGAAGAGATGATTTACTAATCAACCGCTTGTGGAACCAAAATTATTAGAAAAATGGCTAATATGATAAATTTAAATATAGACGGAATTGATGTCAGCGTTGAAGAAGGAAAAACCATTCTGGACGCTGCAAAAAAAGCAAACATAAAGATTCCTACGCTTTGCTATCATGCCGATCTGTGCATTGCAGGTAACTGCCGTGTGTGTGTTGTAGAACAGGAAGGCGCCCGCGGTCTTATTGCTGCCTGTGCCATGCCG
>JBEPXQ010000151.1:0-5131 GCA_041641835.1 Bacteroidales bacterium | reverse complement strand
ACATGATTCCTTATTCAAACTCAAAAAAAAGGCTGCTTTCAAAGCAGCCTTTTTTTTATTCTGACAAAAGAATATCCAAATTATTTAAATTCCTCTTGCAACTTCTCACACCAGTTCTTCACCCGCTCTGGAGTTTTTTCATATTCATTATCCTCGTCAATGGGGAGGCCAACAAACTTGTCATCCACCACGGCTTCTGATTTTTTAAAATTATAATCATCCGTTGCCACATGTCCCACTACTTCGCCATTGTTCTCTTTCACTTTATCATAAAGGATTTTCACGGCATCAATAAAATTATTGGGATAATTCCGTTGATCACCGGTACCAAAGAAAGCTACTTTTTTTTCTGAAAAATCAGTCTCATCCAACATATTCTGATAAAACTCCCAGTCGTATTGCAATCCTGCTTCACGCCAGGTGGATGTACCGAATATCAGGTTGTCATATTCCTCCAGGTCCTCTTTTTTTGCCATTACGATATTATAAACTTCAGCATTATCTTCTCCCAGTTCCTTCTTGATTAACTGGGCTACGTATTCGGTATCACCGCTGGATGATCCGTAGAAAATACCGGTCTTTTTCATATTTAAGGATTTTAGGTTATACATTACTGTCATCATACACTTATGACTGATGAAAAGACAAAATAAAGAGGAAAATGTTTTAAGCCGGGGCCAGTTCAACCTCTCTGCGCTCCATTTGTTTCATAATGCTCAGTGCTGTTTCTCTTCCTGCCAGTCCTCAAACAGCTTTAGCTCCCATTGCCCGTCGTGCTGTTCCAGCAAAGCCGACATGGATTCTACCCAGTCGCCTGAATTCAGGTAATGAATACCATCTATGTGTTTATTATCATGCTGATGAATGTGGCCGGATATCACGCCCTGGTAGTTTTTATAACGGGCAATAGAGCTCAGGTTGTTTTCAAATCCTGAAGATTTCTTAATTTATTGGTAACTCAAAACCTAAAAGCAGCATTTTTGTTATCCTGAATTACACGTTGAATACACCAGAATAACAGAGAAGTAAAAGATACCTAACATGCAACTAATGTGATAATATTTACTTCGCCACCAAATCAAACAACACAACTATGAACTATAAGAATATCAATTACGAACTGCAACTGAACGAGCAAATCGAAGATGATCAGAATACTGAACAGGAAACTGAGCTTATTAATCCGATGAGTGAATATGAGGAGATGATCTTTGGGATTATCGAGGAGGAATCAGAGCAATAAAATTTCAGAATAAAAGTCATTTCTGAGCTGAGTAAAACTGAGTAGAATTTCTTATTTACCTATACCTTTACCGGGGGTATTTTCAAGCCCGTCCTCACGTGCTGCTGAAAGCGAATCAGATTCCTGTACTGATGCGGAGAAAACAATTTCAACATCTTCCCCCCCGGAACCCGGATTTTCCCTGCTTTTCTGAAAAAGTGCAGGATAAGTTATGTAGACAGTCATCAATAGGAGCGAACCGGTAAAAAAAACCGCTCTGAGTATGACTCCTGTTCCCTCAAATAGTTTCATCAGTTTATCAAACATAGTATTAAGTTATATCATGTCGCTCAATCCGGATGCTAAAAAATAACCAGCAATTTTTACCGAGATGATATTTCGGACTCGCTCATCATTTGGTAGCAAATGTAGTTAAATACTGTATAACTGATATTAAGGTAACAATATGATATTATTAAACAATGGCTGTTTTATTGCTCATTCGGGGTATGATTAACAGGAGTGAAATATCCCAGCAACTTTAACAGTTATGGCAGTGAGAAGTCGCGCATAATTTTCCTGTAGATCTCGGGGGGAAGAAACCGCTTACTAACCTCCAGCAGGTTCCGGCAATGCTCTTCCAGCTTTTCACAATCCTCGCAATAATTTTTCATTTCGATCTTCCCGGCAGTTTCGCCAAGCACCAGCGCTGTAACCATAATGTCATCCAGTGAACCTATAGGGCCCCTGATACCGGCAGGTAAAAAATCATAATCAGAATTAATATATTTTACTGCTGAAGCAACATTCTGATCTATTTTCAAAGGCAAACGCGTATTCAGATACAGTTGATCCAGGAGTTGCAGTAAATGAGGAACCCGCCTGAGGCTTTTCTGCTTTTCATTACTGAGATCCTGATGTTGCTCAAGAAATTCCTCTGTTTCTTTTCTCATTTGCTCTATGAATACAGCACTGATTCTCATATTATTGATTATTTTCTATCACTATAACAAACCAAAAGCTTAATTGTAGCATTTTTTTCTTTCAGAAATAAATGTGCTCATTTATTGATTATCTGAATTTATCGGGTTAAATTTGAGCTGGATCAAATTCAGGCTTTATGAAAAATTTCGTGGAACAATTTATCTGGGTTGCACTCATCCTCAGCATTATTGAAAACTACCTGGTCATCAATAAAATTTGGAAGCGCAAGCATGAAAAAGTAGTGGCAGACAGTGTCTCTATCTATGGGAAACTATTTGGGCTTTTACCGGCCATTATCTTCGCACTATATTTTATAGCCAAAACTGATGTGGACGTGCCCGGTTTTTTACAACGTGTGGTGGTAGCCATCTCCATAGTCGTCTTTATCTGGGTAGGATCAGGCTGGTTCGTGCGCGGCGAAAGAAACCGCGGTCTTTTCAGTTTGATCAGGAATGCTCTGAAGTCAGAAAACAGTGAAGTTGGCGACCTGGCAAAATCGTTTTTCAGGCCATCAAGTGCCGATGCCATTATTGACATTTTGGGTCAGGTGGCGCTTATCGACCAGGAGCTGGATAAACGCGAAAAAGAGTTCATAAAATCTTTTGCCGATGCCTGGAATATTGATATTGACTGGAAAAAAATTCATGAAGACCATTCAAAAAATGAAGCCGACCCGTTTCAGAAACTCCGTAATTCCATGCAGAATTATCTTAGAACTTCTCCTCCTCAGGCACAGGTGGAGCAGCTGGGCGATGTACTGATAATGCTTATTAAAGCTGATGATAAGATATCCAACGAAGAGCAACTGATTATGGATGAGCTGAAAGGCCTTATTGACGAGTACCTGGGCAGGGAAAAAGCCAGTGTATTTCATGTGGCGGTCGTCCCACAGGATACCGAACAGGAAAAAGCCATAGGGACTTTGCTTCAAAACGAACTAAAAAAAGAAAAGATAGCCGGTGGTTCGGCTTATCTTTCTGAACCATTTTTTTCCGAACAATATGCTGAAATAGTCTGCGAAAGATACAGAGCACTCAATATATTTACTGTGGTTGTTAAACCAGACCAGATCAGCTTAAGCAAAGCCATTGTGAATTCATTTAAAACAAGATAAAAATCCTGAATTACATTTAGATTGCTTATTATATGACACTTGAATTCTGCAGTTGCTGATCACTGCTTTGGGTATCATTAATTATTTACAATATTCTTTAAATAATCGCCTGCAGCTGTTTTCTAATTGAAAAAAATTTTGCAAATTCGCACACACATGAATAATCAAGAAATATTTGGATAACATATTAAAACACAATTGCCATGAAAAAACATAATTTTTATGCAGGCCCTTCTATCATGCCTGAATACACTATCGAGAACACAGCAAAAGCTATCAGAGATTTTGCCGGTATGGGTCTCTCTTTAATGGAAATATCTCACAGAAGCAAACAATTTGTTGACGTAATGGATAAAGCGCAGCAAGGTTTTAAAGACCTGCTCGACATCCCGTCCGGCTATGAGGTACTGTTTCTTGGTGGAGGTGCAAGCCTGCAGTTTGCCATGATTCCTTACAATATCATGCAGAAAAAATCTGCTTACCTTAACACCGGAGCATGGGCTACAAAAGCTATTAAAGAAGCCAAAGGCTTTGGTGAAGTTGAGGTGGTTGCTTCTTCCGAAGACCAGACATTCAACTACATCCCTGAATTCACTATCCCATCAGATGCGGACTATTTCCATATTACTACCAACAACACCATCTATGGAACAGAGATCAAAAAAGACCTGGATAGCCCGGTTCCGTTGGTAGCTGATATGTCATCAGATATTTTCAGCCGTCAGCTTGACGTATCAAAATATGGTATTATTTACGGCGGAGCACAGAAAAACCTTGCTCCTTCCGGTGTTACCTTCGTTATTGTGAAAGAAGAGCTGCTGGGCAAGGTTGACCGCCATATTCCTACTATGCTTGATTACCGCACGCATATTAAGAAAGAATCCATGTTTAACACTCCTCCTGTTGTGCCTGTTTATGCTGCACTGCAGACACTGGAATGGCTCAAGAATAACGGTGGTGTTGCTGCCATGGAAAAGATCAATCAGGAAAAAGCACAGCTGCTGTATGATGAAATCCAGAGAAACAAACTCTTCAAGCCCACAGTAGCCAAAGAAGAAGACCGCTCACTGATGAATGTATGCTTTGTAATGAACGAAGAATACGCTGAGCTGGAAAAACCATTCTTCGAGTTTGCCACAGAAAAAGGCATGATGGGGATCAAGGGTCACCGTTCAGTGGGTGGTTTCCGTGCTTCACTCTATAATGCTTTGCCAAAAGAAAGCGTGCAGGCATTGATTGATGTTATGAAAGAATTCGAGAACAAACAATAAACAATTTTTGTAAGGTATGAAAAGTCCCAGGCTTATGTCCGGGACTTTTCCTTCTAACATTAAAACCTATTAATATGACAAAATTACTGGTAGCTACCGAAAAGCCCTTTCATAAGGATGCTATTCCCGGTATCAAAAAAATCGCCGAAGATGCAGGTTACGAATTTGCATTACTGGAAAAATACACTGACAAATCTGAACTACTTGAAGCAGTAAAAGATGCCACAGCGCTTATCGTAAGAAGCGATAAGGTAACTGCTGAAGTAATTGAAGCAGCAGACAATCTTAAAATAGTGGTACGCGCTGGCGCTGGTTATGATAACATTGATGTGGAAGCAGCTTCCGCGAAAAATATCGTGGTAATGAACACCCCGGGCCAAAATTCAAATGCTGTAGCTGAGCTGGCCATCGGTATGATGATATTTCACGCCCGCGGTAACTTCAATGGAAAATCCGGTACCGAAATGCGCGGAAAATCTATTGGTATCCACGCCTTCGGACATGTAGGACGCCTGGTAGCTCAAATAGCAAAAGGTTTCC
>JBEPXQ010000150.1:0-5134 GCA_041641835.1 Bacteroidales bacterium | reverse complement strand
AGGGCCGTCCATGGCTTCAAAGCCTTTTGCGCTAAGCCAGGTTTTAGCTGTATCAAAAAGCAGATTCGCCGCCTGTTGATCATTTATACACTCAAAAAAACCCACACCACCAGTAGGGATTTCACTCTGAGCTGAAGTTTTCCTGTGATAAAATGCAGCAATCCGGCCAATAACCCTGCCTTTATCATCTTTCATTAGCCAACGGATGGCATCACCGTCTTTAAAATATTTATTTTTCTGACGGTCAAAAACAAATTCAATGTCTTTGTCCAGTGGCCTAATCCAGTTTTTCTCGTTTTTATAAAGCTTCACGGGAAATTCCAGAAACTCCTTTACCAATCCTGAATTATTAACTTCCTGAATCTTCATTTTATATCCTTTTACAGCTTCAAATTTATTAAAAAAATGTATGAAGAAAAACCGACAACAGCGGTTGTTCATGCAGCCTTGATGATGGCTGCCTGTGAACACTGAAAACAAAGAAGGTGATGGTTTGTTTATCTGACTAAATCAGAACCGGGAGCTAAATCCAGATCATTCTTTAAAAAGTAACTAACCTTTAAAAGAAAGGCGCATGAAGTTAGGTGTATTGAAAGAACAGACCTCCGAGCAACGGGTGGCTATGTTGCCGGATGCAGTGGAGGAATTGTCAAAAAAATTTCAGGTAGAATTTCTTATTGAAAAAGATGCCGGGAAAGATGTTTTTATTGAAGATGAACAGTACTCTGAAAAGGGTGCGAAAACCGTCGCCAGGGAAGTAATTTTTTCTGATGCAGATGTTATCATCGCTGTTAGTGATCCTTCGGAAGATGAGATTGAACAAATGAATGCCAACCAGGTGCTGATTTCAGTTTTTCAGCCTCTTAGCAACCGCTCCTATGTTGAACGTTTGCAGGAAAAAAAGATAACCTCATTTAGTTTGGACAATATTCCACGCATCACTCGATCCCAATCTATGGATGTTTTATCCTCGCAGGCTACTGTTGCTGGTTATAAGGCAGCACTGCAAGCGGCAGATCATGTCCGGGAATTTTTTCCAATGTTTATGACTGCAGCAGGCACCATTAAACCGGCTAAAGTGTTGGTGCTCGGTGCCGGAGTGGCGGGCCTTCAGGCTATTGCCACCGCTAAAAGATTAGGAGCAGTGGTAAGCGCCTTTGATGTACGTGCCGCTGTTAAGGAGCAGGTCAACAGCCTTGGAGCCAGCTTTGTAGAAGTGGAGGGCGCAAAGGAGGAAGAGGATGCAGGTGGTTATGCAATTGAGCAGACTGAAGAATTCAAAAATAAGCAAATGGACCTGATCCATGAGCATGCACTTAAGTCAAATGTGATTATTGCAACAGCACAGATACCTGGTAAAAAAGCTCCATTGCTTGTTAAAGAAAATACGGTGAAAGAAATGAAGGCCGGATCAGTGATAGTTGACCTGGCAGCTTCAACCGGAGGTAATTGCGAATTAACCAAAAATAATGAAACTATTAATGTTAATGATGTAACCATTATAGGTCAGTCGAATTACCCTTCACAAATTCCTGTGTCAGCCAGTCACATGTATGGAAAAAATGTAATTAATTTTCTGAAGCTAATAATTGATGATGAGAACCAACTCAATCTGAATTTTGAAGACACTGTAGTCGTAGGTACCTGTATAACGCATCAGGGTGAAATTGTAAGCGAAAGAATCAAAAAAGCATACGATAGAAATTAAAACATATAATTATGGAAGGAATACTGGAATTTTTTTATGTAAACCGGGAGATGATCTTCATAGTTGCCCTTTCGATTTTTCTGGGAATTGAAGTAATCTCAAATGTCCCTGCCATTTTACATACTCCCCTGATGTCGGGAGCAAACGCTATTCATGGTGTGGTAATAATAGGAGCAATAATAGTAATGGGGCATGCTGAAACCACCCTGGCTATGATACTGGGATTCCTGGCTGTAGTGCTGGGTACGCTAAACGTAGTTGGTGGTTTTGTAGTCACTGACAGGATGCTAAATATGTTTAAAGGGAAAAAGAATAAAAAATCTGAATGAACATGGATAAAATGATTCAAATCACCGAAAATATTTCCTTTTCTATAGGGGAATCAATATTGGAGATATCATATCTTATTGCTTCGATATTATTTATTATTGGGTTGAAGATGCTGAGCAATCCTGAAACAGCCAGAAGAGGAAATATATTGGCTGCCGTAGGTATGATACTCGCCATTGTTTCTACCATTCTGTTCCACAAAAATTCGCAGGGAGAATCCATTGGAAATGTTGGATGGATAATAGCTGCCATTGTATTGGGAACGGCTATAGGCTGGATAATTGCCGTACGTGTTAAAATGACCGCTATGCCTCAGCTGGTGTCATTATTTAACGGTATGGGTGGTGCCGCAGCTGCACTAATCTCATTGATGGAATTTCCACACATTAGCCAGGAGCTTATTGCAGAGCAGGGTATGTTTAACGGATATGTTCTTGCAATTTTACTGGGATTAATGATTGGAAGTGTATCCTTTTCAGGAAGTATGATTGCCTTCGGAAAACTGGATGGAAAGATAGGAGACATCAGAGTCAAGATATTAAGGTACATTAATATTGGCCTGCTGGTTGTTTTGCTTGGGTTCATAGTATATATAATGAGTTTGGGTAAAGTTCAGCCGGAATCAGTAATGTATCTTGTCTATATTATGTTTGCCGTTTCTCTTATTTATGGTGTTTTATTTGTGATGCCTATCGGTGGTGCTGATATGCCAGTGGTTATATCTTTGCTAAACTCTTTTACCGGAGTAGCTGCTGCTATGGGCGGTTTTCTTTATAATAACCAGGCAATGCTCACCGGAGGTATTCTTGTTGGCTCTGCAGGTACCATTCTTACAATTCTCATGTGTAATGCAATGAACCGATCACTTGGTAATGTAATCATTGGTGCTTTCGGAGGTGGAGGTGCAGCCGCCGAGGATGAAGAGGGAAGTATAAAGGAAACCTCTGTTAATGATGTTGCTGTTATGCTTAATTATTCACAAAAGGTGCTGATTATCCCCGGTTATGGATTGGCTGTGGCAAAAGCGCAACATCTGTGTCATGAGCTAGACAAGAGGCTGGAAGATAATGGAGTGGAAGTGAAATATGCTATACACTCAGTGGCTGGCAGGATGCCAGGGCATATGAACGTATTACTTGCAGAGGCAAATGTACCATACGATAAACTCCTGGAAGGAGAGGAAGCAAATGAAATTATCAAGGATGTAGATGTAGCTGTTGTAATTGGAGCTAATGATGTGGTGAATCCGGCTGCTGAAGATGATCCCTCAAGTCCGGTATATGGAATGCCTGTAATTAAGGCTCGAGAAGCCAAGAACATTATAGTAATGAAGCGTGGAATGGGTAAAGGCTATGCAGGAATTGAAAACAACTTGTTTTTTAATGATAAAACAAAAATGCTTTTTGGGAATGCCAAAGATTCCATACAAGAACTAATTGATGAAATTAAAAATCTCTAACGTTTAAGGCATAAATAAAAAAAGGCTGCTCAATGGCAGCCTTTTTTATTTACTGATTTATTTGCTTGTTATTTGTTTTCCAGGTTTTCAACTTTTTGTTTAAGCTCCTGGTTTTCTTCTTCCAGTTTCTCTACTTTCTCATTCAGTTGCTCTATAGCCTGCTGTGATTGTCTCAGCATTTCAAGGATCTGTTGCTGATCTATTTTGTCAGCATCAGCTGCTTCAGCTTCAGCTTCAGCTTCTACTGGTTTCGCTGCTCCACTTGAAGAAGTATTCCTGCTCGCTTTCCATTTGGTTTGCAGTCTGTCATTGAAGTTATAATTAGTGAAAGAAACCGGTTTTTGTCCTTCCATCAGGAAGCCAACGGTTGTTCTGAGGTATTCATTCTCTGACTCCAGTTTATCAAGCCTTTCAAGCATGTCTTTACCTTCAAGATAATTTGTAGATGATTCTACAGCTTGACCCTGCTTATCATTCACGTAAACCAGTTGCTCTCCGGTTAGTTCCTCAAGTAGTCTCACAGCTTTGAGCATGTCAACATTTATGGTCTGTCCTGTATTTGCATTTGATGAATAATACGACCAGGCCATAGGTTCGCTTTTTTCTATAAGACTGAAGTTATGTGGAGAAAGGGTTGTAGTATTTCCTGCTTCATCCCTAACAACAAGTTCACTTGAGCCACCGACATCGGTTGCATATAACTGAATTCCATTGGCAGGACTTGAAGCGGGAACGTTCTCGGTATTATTCAGAATCAGGTTACCGTCTTTAGAAACGATTAGTCTTGTTTTGCTTTCTGTAGCAATTTTCAAGTCCTGATAATTTCTGGTACCAAGTTGTTCTGAACCCGAAATGGAATTTCCTATTGTTAACCAGGCAGAATAGTTGGATGTTTTTATTGCTCCGCTTTGTTGTGTAATATCAAGGTATCCACTAGTATTAAATTGCACATTGACAATAGAATCATTATTTGAAGCTCCGGCAACAGGTCCGGTAGGTCCTTGCGGCCCTGTTGGGCCGGTAGGACCCGGATCACCTTTAGGTCCTGGGATCCCTTGTGAACCACTAGGTCCGGTAGGCCCTGTTGGTCCAGTGGTTCCCGGGTCACCTTTGGGTCCTGGAGGTCCGGCGATTCCCGTGGGGCCTGTTGGTCCTGTCGGTCCGGGATCACCTTTTGCTCCCGGGATACCCTGAGGCCCTGTAGCTCCGGTAATGCCCTGAGGTCCTGTAGGTCCTTCAATTCCAGTAGGTCCCTCGGGTCCGGTTGCTCCTGTTATACCTTGCGGACCTGTGGCTCCTTCCGGCCCTGTAGGTCCTTCTATTCCAGAAGGTCCGGTAGGTCCCGGATCACCTTTAGGTCCTGGGATCCCTTGAGAACCAGTAGGTCCGGTAGGACCTGTTGGTCCAGTGGTTCCCGGGTCACCTTTGGGTCCTGGAGGTCCGGCGATTCCCGTGGGGCCTGTTGGCCCTGTAGGTCCGGGATCACCTTTAGTTCCCGGGATACCCTGAGGCCCTGTTGGCCCTTCCGGCCCTGCAACACCTGTAGGTCCTGTTGGCCCCGGATCACCTTTTGGTCCGGGTACTCCCTGTGACCCAGTAGGTCCGGTAGCACCTGTTGCTCCTGTAGGTCCTGGATC
>JBEPXQ010000149.1:2160-5143 GCA_041641835.1 Bacteroidales bacterium | reverse complement strand
ATAATGGCGTTCCATCAAATGCAGTGGTTGAACCAGAGCCGTCGTAGGCAATTGTAACAGTCTGGCCTTCTCCTACAGGTGTTTCAAGCACAAAGCTTAGTACATTTTCATCAGTACCTGCACCTGTCAGGGTGTCAACCACAATGTTTACATTATCGGCAAGAATTGTCCATCCTGCTTCACTTACACCTTCTGCAGGCATATTCTTATCGAAGCGAACAAAAATAGTGTCACCAAACAGGCTGGTTTCACTGTATTCATATACAGGTAATTCAAGTGTACCTTCCCAAAGTCCTATACCCTGGTTTGCAGAAAGCATAAATATTCTGAAACTGGTATCTGTTGTTTCCACATGTACACCACCCAGTTCCTGGTTGGCATCGGAGAGATTTTCCGTAGTTCCCACGATAGACATATTAGCGGGAGACGTAATATCTGCTACTATAGCATCCCAGCTTCCACTTGCATTTTTCTGGTGGAAAGCAGCCAGGGTGCGTCCTTCATAGTAAAATACATTGGGTGAATTGGACTGGTTATTGTTTTGTCCAATACCTTCAAGGGCATATTTATAATTACCATCTTTGTCAAATACCTGGGGCTGTGCTCCGCGTCCGTCAATAAGCAGATCAGCATCTGCGCTTACACTGAATGGGTACGCAGCAGGTGTAGAACCAATGGAAGTGGTATTGGCCAGTGTAACTACGGTACCAGCATCCGGAACACCTCCGGTTACAACCCAGCGAACAAATTTATCTCCACCTGAAACGGCAGCAGTTATAATCGCATCACCGGAAACATCTCCCACAACCGTGAACTTATCACCGAGACGCATGGCTTCGGTAGCAGTGAATTCAATAAATTTAGTAGGGGCAGCAAGTTCGTCAGTCCATTTGTAAATTACAAATGGCTCATTCATTGCATTAATCTGTAATGGACAAGCCAGTATCTGGCCATCATCAGAAACTTCCACGTCGCTAATTTTGAATAAACCTACGTCCATTCCTTCTGTATTCATCATTCCTACAAGGGAACCGTCGGTTTTATCGGCCACCACTAAATTGGTACCGCCAAGACGACTGGCAATATAAATGTGATCTTCGCCAACACCAAAGCCACGTTCTGTGCTACCTGTTCCAACATATGCTGGAGTTGCATTTGCTTTGGCCGCGCGTATCCAGATACGCTCGAAATCACTCATGTTGTCTGCTGCAATTGCACTTGCTTCTGAAGCTGTAGTATCCTGAACAGGATCGCCAACCAAAAGATCGCCGACAGTAGCAACGGGTGTCACTTCAAATATGATATATTTTCCTATCAGGTCTTCAGTAACCACGAGCGTATATTCATTGGCTCCGGCAATTTCCGTTGGATTAGCACCCGTGGCATCATCGGCAGTATACCATTTAAAGACTGTAGCACCCTCAGGATCATCCGTACGGTCGCTATAATCATAAGAACCATATAATACAACGCCGACCTCAGGGTCGCCATGAAGCATTACATTGCTTGCGACCGGTGCTTCAGGAGCAGGCTCAGGAGCAATCATGCCAGTGGTATCAAAAACTTCAACGCCTGTTTCATCATCTACTGTTACCGGGGTAACGCCAAAGAAAATGTATTTGTCCAGATCATCAGCCACTAATTCGTAGCGATTTGTATCTGTGGCTACCTCTGTTTTGGTGCCATCCACAGCATCGGCCCGATACCATTTCAGAACTGAATTACCTTCAGGATCATCATTAAGGTCTAAAAAGGTATAAGAACCAGTAAGTATTCCTGCTACTTCTTCTCTGCCAGTAATCGTAACATCGGAGGCAGTAGGTGGTAATGGAGGGAAGTTTATGGTTCCTGATGTAGCTGCGGCAACAGAATCGCCAGTCACCAAATAACCTGAGGCAGCTACAGGAATAACATTAAAGATAATAAAGTTACCAGCATCATTCGGCTCTACTGTATAAGTAGCACTTCCTGAGGCTACAAGTATTGCATTTGTTCCCTGATCATCATCGGCACGATACCAACGATAGATAGAAGCGCCTTCCGGGTCATTGTTAGGATCACTATAGGTATAATTACCGGTAAGATCAGCACCAACATCGAGGGTGCCACTAACAGTAACATCTGAAGCTACGGGAGGGTCTGCCTCTGTTAACACTGGACCAAAAGGTTCAGATTCCATAAGGTGAGAAGGATCTGATGCTGTTCCGGTAGCCGCAGTAGCAAGGACGGTAAATGTAATGTATTTACCAGCATCGGCTGCATCTAAAGTATAAGTTGTATTTCCCGCATTTGCAGCAATTTCTGTTTTATTGGTACCACTTGCATCATCGGCGATATACCATTTGATATCGCTATTTCCTTCTACATCACCATTGATGTCTATATAAGTATAATCCAAAGTAACGACATCGCCTACAAGCGGAGCACCTGTAATCATCAGATTTGAGGCAAAAGGAGCACCTTCTGTTGCATTGGCTTTTACATAATTATCACCAGAAAGAGAATAAATTGCATAAGATCCATCCGGCAAACCTATGGCAGCCAGCTCATTTCCTGCTCCGTATTCTGGAGGCCATCCCGCTGCTAATGCAACAGTTCCGGAAATTTCAGTTACACTGTCTGCTACTGTTACATCAGAAAAATCAGCAGCTTTACCGGTTATATCAATTATTTGCGTACCACCAGCTTCACCTACGGCCAGATATGTCATGTTTCCTACAGAAAACTGCTCCATATCATTGGTAGCACCTGAAAAAATTCCGACAGGTATTGCACCGGTAACATTACCAGTACCATCCATTAAAGTTGGTTGATCAAGTGCAGCATTGTTGTACCAAAATCCATCGGTAATTTTTGTTCCAAGAGCCTGAACCCAGGGGTTTGTACCGCCTGATACTCCGGTTAATGTCAATGTTACAGGATCGGCAACAACGCCATCTACTACCTCAAAATAATACACCTCTGCAGAGTCAAAGAAAGGAAT
>JBEPXQ010000149.1:0-2150 GCA_041641835.1 Bacteroidales bacterium | reverse complement strand
CCGAAGTCAATATCTGCTCCGGACTGGTCGTCCCAAAAAAGCATGGGTTCGGCATTTTCATCAGCCCAATAATAGATCTTTTGTGGGTTAAAATTATTGGTTGTGGTAATGGTGGCAAAAATGCCGCCGTCATCGCTTACAGCCACATCACGAATACCATAGCCATTAGCGGCCAAAGCCAGTGGCTCTAAAGTAAGAGAATCCACCAATGTACCATCTGCGGCATCAAGGATATGTATTTGGTTATCGGCAGCTATATTTGCATCACCGTGATTTCCGGCCACATACAAATGATTGTTCAGAACATTATAAGCTATACCTCTTTTGGCTTTGCCTGTGTTCCATTCGGGCGAGATGTTCCACACCTCGGCGGGTTGCGCTTTTGCTATGCTATTTCCAAGCAGAAATACCAAAGCTAAAAGAAACGTAAAAGTAAAATTTCTTCTCATTTTTAGTTGGTTTTAATTAATAAATCGAAATAGTTTATTCACTTATTTGACAATTAGTTTTCCTTTGCCAATTTTATTCCCGTAAACTACCTGGTAAATGTAGGTTCCACTCTCCAGGTTTTGGGTATTAATTCTCATTTCCTGTGCACCGGGCTTTGCTTTATCAGCAGTAATGCTGATGAATTTTCCGCTCATATCAAAAATCTTTACAGCCACAGCGCCTTTGGCATTTGCCGGAAGGGTATATTTAACAGTTGCTTCAGTTATAGCCGGATTCGGATAAACAGAAACCTGATATGCCTCTGTGAAGGAACGACTAATACTGGTTCCTGTGGCTGCCATACCACGCAATTTGTAACAAGCAATACCATTACTGGGGGCGGCGATAAATACATGCAGGCTATCTTCAATTACAGCCATATCTACAGCGCCTTCGCCATAAGCATTGTCATACTTGGTTCCAAATGTGGGGGTAAAACCTATTACATCTGCATCTGTTACATTTTCGCCGTGCTTGGTAATATCAAAAACAAAAGCGCTTTGGTCGCCACTGAACATTGCCATAAATAAGCGGTCGCCAAATTGATGTGTGCGACCCGCAATGAGGGATGATGGCATATCTGCAACAGAAATCTGAACCTGTGTCAGATTCACTCCTTCCGTAGTGAATAATGTTGGCATAAAACCTTTACCACTCACATAGATCCAATCATCTTTTGAGGGAACATCAGCTACCGTGATGCTTGTTCCTGCATTGGTGACATCCTGCAATACGATAGTCTCAGGCTCAGATGCAACCACTCCACCATCTACTGTCCAGCGCAAAAGCTTATTTGATTCACCAGGTGCAGCGTAAATGGCAGCCTCCGTATCCCAGTTTCCATGCACACTGAATTTATCACCAAGGCGAAAACCACCTTCATCGTAATTAATAATCATGGTAGGAACATCCTGCTCCCAGCTCCAGCGATAAACACGGAAAGCTTTCACAGTAACTGCGTTGTCATCGCCCACGATATCCGGGCCTGATGCCAGGGTCATATTACTTGCAAAAATGCTTCCATCCGGAGTGGTAACAACACTGTTTAAAGGATAGCCTCCACCATAGTTTTGATCGGAAGACCTAATACCTTGTGTAAGTAACTGCGCTACGCCAATTAAAGGTGCCTCGCCGGTTAGTGGATCAAGGATATAAACATGGGGTTCTCCCTGGTCGAGTACACCGTCATTATCAGTATCTTCAGCATGACGACTGGAAACATATAAGTTTCCTGAATACTCACTATAGGCAATTCCGCGTTCACTTGCTGCAAAGGCTGGGCTTAAGTCAGATTCAGATCCATCGGTAAACCAATCAGGAGCAGTTTCGCCGTAATGAGCCCAAACTTCAACAAAGGAAGTATCCTGGGCCAGCAGGGAGAAATGAAATGCTGTGCCTATAATAAAAGAAAGTAATATTTTTTTCATAATTGTGATTTTTAAAGATTAAACTATAAATTGATATGGGTAAGCTTATTATGTTGATTCATCATCTGGATGAAAATCATGATTCGGCATTTCTGGTATGATAAATTATGTTTTTTTATTGAAATATGTGAAGGAAATAGGATCATATGTTTCATGAAATTGCTGTTTAGTATTTTCTTTGTCTTATGTAAGACCAATCACATAATTCGTTGCTCTGTAATACTTAAACCGAAT
>JBEPXQ010000148.1:0-5150 GCA_041641835.1 Bacteroidales bacterium | reverse complement strand
ATATCACCGATATTGTATTTGCCACACGCTACCCGCAAGATTATAACCTGGCAAAATTCAGCACTATGATCAGCTTTGGTGCTTCACCGCGCGCAAGTATTAACCTGGCCCTTGCAGCCAAAGCCTACGCCTTTATAAAACGTCGCGGATATGTGATCCCGGAAGACATCAGGGCGGTTTGCCATGACGTGCTGAGGCATCGCATCGGCCTAAGCTATGAAGCGGAAGCCGAGAATATCCGTGCTGAGGACATCATCAATGAAGTGCTCAATAGCGTGGAAGTACCTTAAACCTTTGATATGGAAACCAAAGAACTGCTTCAACGAGTCAGAAAAATCGAGATCAAGACCCGCGGATTGTCAAAGCAGATCTTCTCGGGCCACTACCACAGTGCCTTCAAAGGACGTGGTATGGCTTTCAGCGAAGTGCGCGAATACTACTTCGGCGATGATGTGCGTTCCATCGACTGGAACGTTACCGCACGTTTCGGGCATCCCTTTGTGAAGGTTTTCGAGGAAGAAAGGGAGCTTACTGTCATGCTCCTGATCGATGTTTCAGGCTCAAACCGTTTTGGTACCCGCTCGCAGTTTAAAGAACAGCTGATAACTGAAATAGCAGCTGTGCTATCCTTCTCAGCCATCAACAATAATGATAAGGTGGGCGTGATATTCTTTTCTGATCAGGTGGAAAAGTTTATTCCCCCGAAGAAAGGCAGCAGCCATACGCTGCGAATTATCAGGGAATTGCTGGATTTTAAACCAGCGAGCCGTAAAACGAATATCAGCGAGGCACTGCGGTTTCTTACCAATGCCATCAAAAAAAGAGCAACCACATTTATTATATCCGACTTTATGGACAGCAACTACGCAAAACCGCTTACCATAACCGCTAACAAGCATGATGTGGTAGCGATAAGGATTACTGATCCTGCTGAGCAGATACTGCCTAATGCCGGGCTGGTAAAGCTAATGGATGCAGAGAGCGGAGAGCTGCGATGGGTGGACACCAGCGACAAGCAAACCATTGACAGTCATTTCAGGTGGTGGCAGCAGCTAAACCAGGAGTTTAACACATCAACGAGCAAGGCAGGAGTAGATCGCGTGGAAATTCCCGTGGACAGGGATTATGTAAGACCTCTGATGAAAATGTTTAAAATCAGGGAAAGCCGTTATTAAAATGAAGAGAATAATCAGCATACTGATCATAAATATAATACTGTTGCACTGCAGTTTGCAGGCACAGCAAACCACCGTTAAATCCAGCCTGGACACCACTGTTATTAAGATTGGCGAACAGGTGAATTACAGCATCATTGCTGAAACCACAAGTGAAGAGATGCTGAAGTGGCCTGTTATCAGGGATACCCTGAGCAAGCAGCTGGAAGTGGTGGACATGAAGGAACCTGATACCACCAGGCTGGATGGAGGGTTTAAGCGGATCAGCTACCATTACGTCATCACATCTTTTGATTCCGGCTACCATGTTATTCCGCCGCAAACGGTAATCGTTGGCGGTGACAGCCTGCTTACCGATCCTTTGCTGCTGGAAGTGAAAACCATGAACGTGGACACCACCGCAGCCATTAAACCTATCAAGGGCATTTATGAAGTGCCGCTGCGATTTCGCGATGTGCTGCCCTATATAGTGGTTGGCCTTATACTGGCGGTAATTATTCTGGTGCTGATTTTTTACTTCAGAAGAAGAAAAACAAGACAACCGCAGTACGTTCCAAAGCCAAAACCCGACCTGCCCCCGCATATTGAAGCAATGAAAAGGCTGGAGGAGCTGGAGGATAAAAAACTCTGGCAGGAAGGACACATAAAGCGTTATCATATTGAACTCACCGCTATAATAAGGCACTATACCGAACGTCGTTTCGGGATAGAATCGGAGGAACTGACTACCCGGGAGACGCTTGATCAAACTAAACCGGAAATAAGCAGCGAGGCGTTTGATAAACTGAAGGATTTGCTGGAACTGGGTGACCTGGTAAAATTCGCCAGATATAAACCCATGCCCGATGAGAATAGCAGAAGTGCTGCGCAGGCGAAAGAATTTGTTGAATTAACGCGCGAACAGGAACAACAACAGGGAGAGGAAAAATGAACTGGAACGAGATAACATTTGCCAATCCGGAGTTTTTATGGGGATTGATCCTGATCCCGCTGCTTGTCTTTTTGTATATCAGGCACTATCACAAGCGGCAGGCCCCGGTCAGGTACAGTTCTCTGGCCGGTATCAGCCGTCGCAAGCCCTGGCGGGTAAGGCTCTATCCCCTTTTATTTATTCTCCGGATAGCGGCCTTGGCACTTATACTGCTGGCACTTGCCAGGCCGCAGACCTCGAACAAAAAGCAGGACATATCAGTGGAAGGCATAGATATTATGATCACTATGGACATTTCCTCCAGTATGCTGGCCACCGATTTTCACCCCAACCGTTTGGAAGCGGCAAAAAATGTGGCTAAGGATTTCGTTTCCGGAAGGAAAAACGACCGCCTGGGCCTGGTGCTATTCAGCGGCGAAGCTTTTGCACAGTGCCCGCTAACCACGGATCTTTCCATGGTAAACAACCTGCTGGAAGAGGTATCCACCGGCATGCTGGAAGACGGTACTGCCATTGGCGACGGACTGGCAACAGCTGTAAAGCGACTGAAAAACAGTGAAGCGGTTTCAAAAGTCGTTATTCTGCTCACTGATGGTGTGAATAACCGCGGTGCCATTGATCCTGCCACGGCAGCAGAATTGGCTGAGATATACGGCATCAGGGTTTATACCATAGGCGTTGGCAGCAATGGCACAGCGCGTATGCCCGTGGGCAGGCATCCTGTTACAGGCCGCTATGTGTTCCGCTCAGTGGAAGTGGAAATAGATGAAGAAACATTGAAAGATATTTCGCAGGTTACCAACGGACAATATTTCAGAGCCACCAACAAAGAAAAACTGGCTGAAATATATAACTCAATAGATAAACTGGAACGCTCGAAGATTGAAGTAATGCAATATGAAAGAAAGCACGAAGAATTTTTATGGTTTGTCCTTATTGCTGGCCTTGCCCTGCTTCTGGAGTTTTTGTTGCGAAAAACTGTATTTCAAACCATACCATAAAAAAGGACAATACAATGGAAATGATCAGGTTTGAACATCCTGCTTTATTATACGCTTTGGCATTGCTACCGCTATTGCTGCTGGTCCATTATTTAAGCAACCGCAGCATAAAGAAGCGTTTGAACCGGCTTGCCGATCATCCGCTGCATGAAAAGCTGGCCCCTTCTGCTTCTTTATCACGACGCAACTGGAAGCATGTTTTCTTTCTGATATCACTAAGCTTTTTGATTCTGGCTGCGGCCAATCCGCAGGTAGGATCGCGCATGGAAAAAGCCAAACGCAAAGGCATTGATCTGGTGATAGCGCTGGATGTATCCAACAGTATGCTGGCGCAGGATATTAAGCCAAACCGCCTCACTAATGCCAAACGAGCCATTGACAGGCTCATCGGAAGACTTGAGGGCGACCGTCTTGGTCTGGTAATTTTTGCCGGTAATGCCTATTCACATCTGCCCATCACCACCGATTATTCGGCAGCTAAAATGTTTGTGCAGTCTGTTAGCACCGATATAGTTCCCACCCAGGGAACTGCCATAGGTGAGGCCATAGAACAATCGGTGAGTGCCTTTGGTGAGGAATCAGAAAACAACAGGGCCATCATAGTTATCTCCGATGGGGAAAATCATGAAGATAATGCAGTGGAAATGGCCGAAAAGGCTGCCGAAGCGGGCATAGTGGTACATACCATAGGCATGGGCTCCATTAGTGGTGCTCCCATCCCGCTTTCTTCACGCTATGGCACGGAGCGTTATAAGCAGGACAAAACCGGCAATACGGTGATCAGCCAGCTTAACCAGGAAATGCTGCAAGAAATTGCACGCGCCGGTAACGGGACCTATATATCAGCCAATAATACGCGTGCTGGCGTGAACAAGCTTTTTGATGAGATCAGGGAAATGGAGAAACATGAATTTGAGACCCGTGTTTATGCTGATTACGAGGACCGCTTTCAGTATCCGCTGGCCATTGCACTGCTGCTGATATTGCTCGAACACTTGATGTACAACAGAAAAAGCCCCTGGATGAGAAAAATCAGGCTTTTTGAACCCGCTGCATCGCTAAATTCAAAAGAGGATAAAAAATGAAATCACTAATCTATATCATATTATTCGTCTGCCTGGCTTCCCCCCTGTTTGCTCAGGATGCTCATAAGCTGCTCAGAAGCGGAAATAAATCTTATGAAAGTGAAGAGTATAATGAGGCTGAGATCACCTATCGTAAAGCACTGGAGGAGGATAACACCAGCTTTACCGGTAATTTCAACCTGGGCAACTCCCTGTTTAAACAGGAAAAATATCAGGAGGCAGTGAAAGCCTTCAACAATATCCCCACACTGGATATTCCCGACAAGAAAAAAGCCGAAGCCTATCATAATCTTGGCAACTCTTTTATGCAACTGAAAAAATACAGTGAAGCCGTGGATGCATACAAACAATCACTGCTGCTTAATCCCGGGGATGATCAAACCAGGTATAATTATATTTATGCCAGAAAAAAACTACAGAAACAACAGCAGCAACAAAAGAAAGATCAGGAGAAAGACCAGCAGAAAAAAGAAGAAAAGCAGGATCAAAAAAAAGACGACCAACAAAACCAGGATCAGCAAGATCAGCAACAACAGGATAAGCAGGAAGAGGAAAAAGGACAGCAAAAGAAAAAGCAACAGCAGCAACAGGATAAGGAAAAACGCGATCAGCAGGAACAGCAAGAGGCTCAGCCACAGGAGCAGAAAATGAGCAAGGAGCAGGCAGAGCGCATTATGCAGGCACTGGAAAACGAGCAGAAAGAGTTGATGGAGAAGATCCTGAAAAAGAAAGAGAACAAACCCTCAAAGACCAAAAAGGACTGGTAATGATGAAAAAGCAACTGCCATTCATATTTATATTGATCATTCTTGCCTTTCAGGTATCAGAAAAGCTGAAAGCACAGGATGATTATTACGTGGATATTAACATCAGCAATTCCACCCCATCTGTAAACGAGCAAATAAGGGTGGATTACATCCTGAAATTCAAAGGCAGAAGCGGCTCCTTCAATCTATCG
>JBEPXQ010000147.1:0-5167 GCA_041641835.1 Bacteroidales bacterium | reverse complement strand
TCTGTTTCCCTGCCTGCTGTTCCATTTCCAACAGCGATAGCCTCAATGCGGTATGCATCCACCAGCGAGCGGATCTTTTTTGCTGCCATAGAAGTATCCCGCTGTGGAGGATGCGGATAGATCGTATCATTATCCAACAGATTGCCCTGCCCGTCCAGGCAAACCACCTTACAGCCGGTGCGGAAGCCGGGGTCAATGGCCAGCACACGCTTTTCACCCAGTGGCGGTGCCATGAGTAACTGGTATAAATTGGAGCGAAAAATTTCTATGGCTTTCGCATCACTGCGTTCTTTAAGCTCACTCCTGATTTCCGACTCCAGTGAAGGCTGCATTAGGCGTTTGAGCGAATCTTTCATGGCTTTGCGGATCAGAGAGGCTGTTTCACCTTCGCTGCCAATAAACACGGGCTCCAGTTGCTGCATGGCAATATCCTGGTCTATTACCAGCTTAACATTAAGCAGGCCCTCCTTCTCTCCCCTGCTGATTGCCAGGTAGCGGTGGGAAGGTATGCGGCGTATATTTTCAGAATAGTCAAAATAATCAGAATATTTTTCTGCTGCTGCTTCTTTTCCTTTGGAGATTTTACTTTCTATTTTTCCTTCCCGCCACAACAGCCTCCTCACCCTGTTACGGGCAGCAATGCGTTCATTGATCCAGGCAGCCATGATGTCGCCTGCACCCTGCAGTGCTTCATCCGCCGTATGCACATTTTTAGACGGATCCACGAATTTATTGGCTAATTGTGCCACATCCTGCCTTTTCTGGCTCATAATAGTGGCGGCCAGTGGTTCAAGGCCTTTCTCAGCGGCCTTATCCGCACGGGTTTTTCGTTTGCTTTTGTAAGGCAGGTAAAGGTCTTCCAGTTGGCTAATACTCTCTGCTGATTCCAGCTGCTCCTGCAGTTCAGCAGTCAACTTACCCTGCTCATCAATACTTCTTAAAATTGATTCTCTTCTATCCTCCAGCTCAGCGAGCTTCCTGCTGGTATCCCGGATTGTGGTTATCTGCTCCTCATCAAGATTACCGGTCATTTCCTTTCGATACCTTGCAATAAAAGGAATCGTTGCACCCTGCTCCAGGAGCTCCAACACATTTTTCACTCCCTTGTCAGGCAAATTGGTCAAGCCGGAAATCTGCCTTATCTGCTTCTCCATAAAATCATCTTTTTGCAAAAGTAGAAAAAGAAAAAAGCCCCCGCGTAAATACGGGAGCTTTTAAAATCAGATTGAGGTTTGGTTTAGCGCCGTATTCTTCTTATTAAGCGCCTTTTTGTACTGTTGAATGTAAATTCATGAAGCATTTACCAAATTTATGCCACAAAAAAACCGCCCCTTGTTATAGGGGCGGCATAAAAATAGTTGAGAAAATATTTTTAATTGACGATTTCCTTGAATTCTTCTTTATCGAAATAATCAATGAATTCACGGTCAACCTTAGCTTCCTGCTTATATTTGTCATCCATGTTAATGGCCTTTTTCAGATTGGTGTACAGCATATTGGTATTATCTGTACGCGCACCTATAATAGCAAGCAGGTAATGTGTCTGAGCAGTTTCTTCTGCGCAATCAAGTGTTCTGGTAGCTTCATTTGTCTTATCTGTCATAAGCTGTGCCAATGCTTTGTTGTAGTCACAGTTAACATCAGAGTAAGCAGAAAGTGCAGATTCATAATTTCCATTGATTATGGCAATAGCACCTTCATTGTATGTAGTTTCGATACCTTTACCACTTGCAGTTGAGTAGTAATTGGCTGCTGATTTGTAATCTTCTTTCCATGCAGCAAGTACACCCATATTGTTGGCAATATGACCGTTATTTGGCTCCAGTGTGTTAGCCTGCTCCAGGTATTTGGCAGCTTCATCTTCTTTGTGCATTTCCAGCAGGATAGCCGCGGCATTGTTATGGGCTTTCCAGCTGTCAGAATAAAGATCAGCGGTTGACTTGTAGATCTTAAGTTTGGTTTCTTTATTTTCGGTAAGAGTAGCAGCATAAAGCAGCTCTTCCTTACTCAGCGAATCAGGATGAGTAGTGGACAGTTCAGCAATTTCTTCTTCCGTACGCTTTGGCTCGTAAGCATAAACAGTAATTTCTGCACGACGGAGAACCTCCAGCAGGTCTTCTATCTCAGCATAAATAACGGTCATGTCTTTTATAGCCTGTTCGCGGGCTGATTTGCTGTTTTGCGACTTGATAACGTTAGCAATGGTTTTTTTGTTTTTAAGATCAGATTGCTGCAGAGCAGTCATAAATCCGTCAAAATCCTCACCTTTAGCAGCTACATTGATATCAATCTCCTCATCCACATCTTCATAATTGATGCTGTTGTCATCATCGCGGCTCAGGTCTTCGTAGTAGTTGACCAACCATTCTTTAGCTCTGTCAGAACGTTCTTCAGAAAGCTCCTTGTTAAGGCTAAGTTCGCCCTCAGGAGATGCCCATGCATCAATGTTGATCTTCTGGATTTCCCAGCCACGCTCCATAAATGAGCGTAATGAGTCCATTTCCTCTTCATTGTTTTCATTCAGATGCAGGTTCCAGTTAAGAACCGAACGGTTGTACTCGTAATAGATGTTACCGCTGCGTGAAACAATGGTTTCTTTTTCATAACCATGGTCAGCGATGCTCACCTGCCCGGTTTCGGCCACTCTTTTAGATGTCATGATAACACCTTCGGCAATTTTGATTTCAGGCAACTGTTCTGTATCACCACCCCGGTTGAGTGTGGCTGTCAGGTAAAGTGTAGAGGCCTTCATATCAGGATCCCATTCGAAGGTATCGGAATACTCAATTTTTCCACCTTCTTTCGTACTGATTACCTGGCCTTCTCCTTCAGCTTTCTCGCCTTTCAGCGTGATGGATTTAAGCTGTTTTTCCTGGTTGTCATACCGCAAAACGGGTGTAATCTCCACTACAGCTTTTTTGTGGAATGACTTTTCAGGAATTGTTCCTGAGACTTTTACATCCACGGTTTGACCGTGCACTTCAAGCGGATTTGGCTCCACCTTAAAGTCCTCAGGCAGTTGAGTATTCACACAACCTGCAAAAAAAGTCGCCGCGAATACAATCGTCAATAAAAATTTTAATTTTCTCATAACTGATTCTATTTGATACATTTCTGATTTCACTTACAAATGCAAATATACTATCCTATCTTTAAATAACCTAATGTTCTGTGGGATTTCGGGCAAAATTAATTAAACATTCAATCCCGGACAGAGGTTATTACGTTTTATTTGCAGCATTGTTTCAGCTGAACCTTTAATTCTTTTAGTCAGGATGTTTTGTCTAAGAATTGCATTTACTTAATTAAACAATTCTGGGGCAAATTGTTTTTAAAGATATTGCATGAAAAATTTATGAACAGGGGGTGTTAATAGTTGTATCATCAACTCAAGCTCAACACAAAACAACCTAACCCCAACCTTAGCGCCTGCCTTTCAGCATCTTTATCAATCCACTTGCATAGCAACATCAGCAGATATCTGATAAATTAACTCCTCAATTCTAACAATAATGCGACTTTATTGTTATTTTCGCTGAAAAATATTTGAATAATAGCTGGATATATCATACATTTGAGCTAGTTTTTGCATACCCCTAAATATTTGACTGAAATGAAAAAAGCTTTATTATTGATCATGTTAGGAATCTTTTCCGCTGCACTATTTGCCCAGGATGAAGGCAACAAGCCGGAAAAAGACACGAAACTGAAGCCAAATAGCTGGGCAGTTTCGCTCAACGGAGGCTCATCACAGTATTATGGTGATATTGCCACCAATGTTTATTTCTATCCCTGGTTCCCTGAAGGGGGAGAGTTAAGTTACTCGGTATTCGGAACCGTGGAGAAACATTTTTCACCATACTATGGCCTGAGGTTACGTGGCGGATATGCCAGCTATACCTCCAGCAGTGAAGGTAAAATGTCGCTTGAAACAAACTTGTATGACATCTACCTTGAAAACAAGGTATCTATCACCAACCTCTTGTTCCCGGACAATTATCAGAAAAAATGGTCAGCATATGCACTGTTGGGTTATGGCGGGCCTTTTTTCCGCACTAAACTGTACAATGATAATGATAGCCTGGTTGGCACAATGGGCTACTCTGAAGACGGGGAAACCAAACTAAACCGTGAAACAGCAGGAGCAATTTCTATTGGATTAGGATTCAGGATTAAACTGTCCCAACATCTGGCTCTTAGTGCCGAAGCAGGTATAGAAAACCTGAACATGGACTTGCTGGATGCTGAGAAGCACGCATTATCAGAGTTGGATAAATACGGACACACTACTATCGGCGTTGTTTATACATTTGGTAAAAACGACCGGCAGGTGCCCATGGAATATAATCCACAACCAGCAGAAGACCTGGAAATGCAGGATAAATTAGATTCTCTTGGACAGGCATTGAAAGAGCTTAACGACAAGGTTGACGGCGTGGATGAAAAAGTGGAACAACTTGCAGAACGCTGGAACGGCCCCGACAGTGATAACGACGGTATTTCCGACAGCTATGATAAGGAACCCAACACTGAACCCGGCGCTATTGTAAATCACAGAGGTGAATCAGTAGCAGCATGCTGCGATAAGATTGATGAAATGGTAGCAAAATCCAAAGGACAGGATGTGGCTACAGGAGCTACAGCTAATTCCGGTGTTGCTTACGAGTCGGTTTACTTCGCACTCAACAGCACATATATCACACCTGAAAACATGAAACGCCTGGCAGAAGTGGCCCATATCATGCAGAAAAACAAAGACGTGAAATTCAAGATTGTTGGTTCAGCATGTAAGATTTCCAGCGACAGCTATAACAAGAACCTGAGCAAACGCAGGGCTGAAGCTGTCAAGAAAGTACTTATGGATAATTACAATATTGATGAAAGCAGATTGGTGATTGAGTTTGTTGGTGAAGAAAAACCACTGGCTGAAGAACCACTCTATATTAATCGTCGTGCTGACCTTTATATGATCAAATAAAGCAAATTGCAGAAACTAAAAAAACCGGCTTTCACGAGCCGGTTTTTTTATCTGCTTTTATTAAATGACTATTACTTCCACTTCTCAGCAAATTCCTTCCTTTTACAAAACAAATCCCAGATAACAATACCGGTACTTACGGATACATTCAATGAATGCTTGGTGCCATATTGCGGGATCTCCACACAA
>JBEPXQ010000146.1:4795-5199 GCA_041641835.1 Bacteroidales bacterium | reverse complement strand
AATCCATGAAAAAAGTGGCGGGTACACTAAAACTCGACCAGGCTTCCTATCGCGAACTGGAGGCATTCGCCAAGTTTGGCTCCGACCTGGATGCCGCTACCAGGGCAGTGCTGGAAAAAGGTAAGAGGAATGTGGAGATATTGAAGCAACCGCAATATACACCGGTTGAAGTAGAAAAACAAATCGCCATTATTTTTGTCGGCACTAACAACCTGATGAAGAACGTGCCGGTGGATAAAATCAGGAATTTTGAAGAAGCTTTCCTGAACCTGCTGGAGCAGAAGCACCGCGAAGATGTATTGGATGTATTGAAAGCAGGTAAGCTCACTGATGAAGTTAAGGACAGGCTGACATCCGTTGCAAAAGATGTAGCAGCTACATATGAAAATTGATCATTCCACGAA
>JBEPXQ010000146.1:0-4785 GCA_041641835.1 Bacteroidales bacterium | reverse complement strand
GCAGAACACGCAGCAAATCACCAGTGCCATGAAAATGGTATCTGCGTCGAAACTGCGTAAAGCGCAAAATGCCATTCATAAAATGCGGCCCTATGATAAAAAACTGCATGAGCTGCTTATCCATATATCACAGGATATTGAGCAGGATGGTACCGATAGTGTTTTCACTAAAGAAAGAGAACCGGAAAAGGTGCTGCTGGTGGTAATTTCATCAAACCGTGGCCTGTGCGGAGCCTTCAATGCTAATGTTATTAAGAAAGCAAAGGCAATGATTGATAAAGATTTCCAGGCACAGAAATCTGCTGGTAATCTCTCTATCTATGCAGTCGGCAAAAAGGTCTATCAGTATTTCAACCGGGAAAACTACCAGATTGCGGGGCATGAAGAAGATATTATCGAAAAGCCGGAGTTTGATCCTGTGCGGCAATTAGCCGAAAAGCTTATGTCAGAATTCGAAGCAGGTAAGTATGATCGTATCGAAATCGTATATAACCGCTTTAAAAACGCGGCGACTCAAGTGTTAAGTTCGGAAAAATTTCTGCCTTTAACTGCGGAAGAAGACAAAGAGAAGCATGATGAAGACCAGCTTACAGAATACATCTACGAGCCGGATAAGGAAACCATTTTGAAAGAACTGATCCCGAAAACACTTAAGGTACAGCTATATAAGGTATTCCTGGACTCGCATGCTGCCGAACACGGTGCGCGAATGACAGCTATGCATCAGGCAACAGAAAATGCCAGAGAACTGCTCCGTGATCTGCGCCTTGCCTACAATAAAGCGCGTCAGGCAGCAATTACTAATGAGATTATTGAAATCGCCAGCGGTGCTGAAGCCCTGAGAAGATAGAGCTGAACATAAAATATGATTAATTGTTTAAGAGAAAACTTAAAAACCAGAATATATCATGTTAAAGAAAAAAATGCAGGAAGCTCTCAATGAGCAAATTAACAAAGAACTGTGGTCTTCGTATTTATACCTGGCCATGGCCGCATATTTTGAAGATCAAAATTATCCGGGTTTTGCCAGCTGGATGCGCGTGCAGGCAAAAGAAGAAGTAAGCCACGCCATGAAGATTTTTGATTATGTTCATGACAGAGGCGGCAGGGTTATTCTGAAGCCGATTGCTGAAGTTCCTTCAGAGTGGAATGATGTGAAAACAGCATTTGAAGAAACGCTGAAACATGAACGTGTAGTTACTGAATCTATCCACGAGTTGGTTGATTTAGCGATCAAAGAAAAAGATCATGCTACTAATAATATGCTGCAGTGGTTTGTGCAGGAGCAGGTTGAAGAAGAAGCAACTGCTGATGATATCCTTAATAAGGTTGAAATGACTGAAGGAAAACCACACGCTCTGATGATGGTGGATAAGGACCTGGCAGGCCGTTCATTTGTTGATGAAACAAAATAAGAGTAAGTTCTTTTGAAGAAAGCCGCTGCTTAAACAGCGGCTTTTTTATTGCATCCTTTCGAGCCACGGCTCAGTATGGGGAACACCTTTGGTGTGCAAGCTCTACCTATTTATGACTGCTCTCTATCAAGCTTTTAAGATTATCATGCCATTTACTTCCATACTTCCTTTTAAGCGCTTCTGCTGCAAACTTATATAATGGGACTTTTGAAAAATCCCCCTCTTTTCGTGCTGATTCACAAATATCCCACTGATGGTAATTCACCGCATCACGATTATTGAAAGATGAAATCCTTATGGGATAAAGATGACAGGAAACCGGTTTGCGAAAAGTTATAACCCCTTCCTTCCAGGCCTTTTCTATAGCGCAAAGAGCTTTTCCATCTTCAAAATACACAAAAGCACATTCTTTCCCATTCACCAGAGGTGTAACAAATGAACCATCTTCATCATAATCAATTACACCATCACGTTCCACCACTTCTATCCCTTCTTCGCGCATATAAGGTTTAATTCTGTGGAGCTCATCTTCTATAATTCCTATTTCATGCTCTTCAAGCGGAGCACCTGCATCCCCCATAACGCAACAGTTCCCTTTGCACTTTGTAAGATCACAGCGAAAGTTTACTTCAGCAATATAGTCGGAAACCAAAATGTCATCTACTACTATCATAACAACTTAAACAAATTTAGCCGGCAAAAATAATTGTTTTCCGGCAACTGTATTTTAAAATGTTTCTATCCCCTCCCTTAAAAAAAAATTATTTTTATTTTGCAATGTGACCAATTCGAAAATCTTTTGTCATTTTGTTACGGAATAATAACCACCCTTAATCCAAAACCAAGTTAATATCATGAGCTTGTTTCGCTTTTCATTAATGCTAATATGTGTGAATATTCTTTTTCCTGCTACTGCCCAGGATGAATATCATCAGAATATCAAAGGCCAGGTTCTGGATAAGGATTCTCATATGCCTTTACCAGGTGCCACGGTTGTTATTTCTGATTCTGAACCGTTAACAGGTACAACTACAGATAAAAAGGGATATTTTCTTTTGGAAAATATAGAACTGGGCCGTGTAACGGTGGAGGTTTCATATATGGGCTATAAGCCGGCTGTTATATCCAACATTTTACTTGAAGCAGGAAAAGAGAAGTTTATCACGGTGATGCTTGAGGAGCATGTTTTACAGTCGGAGACAGTGGAAATAACTGCTGAGCGCGATAAGTCACGCCCAGCCAACAAGATGGCTACAGTAAGTGCCCGTTCATTCACTGTGGAGGAGACCCGCCGCTATGCAGGCAGCATGGGCGATCCATCGCGGATGGTATCAGCTTTCGCCGGTGTAGCCACGGTTGATGATTCCAGAAATGATATCGTGATCAGGGGAAATTCTCCCATGGGAATGCTCTGGAGACTGGAGGGCATTGACATCCCAAACCCAAACCATTTTGGTGCTCTGGGAACTTCAGGGGGGCCCGTGAGCATGCTCAACAACAACTTGCTGGATAATTCAGATTTTTTCACTGCTGCTTTCCCTGCAGAATATGGAAATGCGATCAGTGGGGCCTTCGATCTGGAAATGCGATCAGGCAACCGCAGCAAGTTTGAGTTTATCGGACAGCTTGGATTTAATGGCTTTGAACTCGGAGCAGAAGGCCCGCTTTGCAAGAAATCAGGAGCATCATTTCTTATCAATTACCGATATTCCACCATGCAGGTGATTAATGAACTTGGTTTTGATGCAGGGGCTGGATCATCTGTTCCCGATTACCAGGATCTTACTTTTAAAATAGATATTCCTACTCAGAAACTCGGCAAATTTACTTTGCTCGGACTGGGAGGCCTCAGCAAAATCCAACTATACGACAGCGAAAAAGACTCCACCGAATTTTCTTACGGGCTGGCCGGTACTGATACTGATTATGGTTCTGATATGGGAGTCCTTGCTTTAAAAAATGTTTACTTTGTTGATCCGAATACCAGACTAACTACGAGCATTTCCATCAGCGGGGTTCGCAATAAAATGTATATTGATTCGCTGGTGGACAAAAATGGTGTTGATAAATATCCGTATTTAAGAATGGAAGCCCAGGAAACTTATACGGCTTTCAAAGCAGCGATATCGAGGAAATTCAGCGCCAAAAATAATGCAACCTTAGGATTTCAATATAAATGGATTGACGTCAATCATCTTAATTCAGTATGGGATTATAAAGATCAGGACTTTGAAAATTATCTGGATGTAAATGAAACAACTAACCTGAGCCAGATGTGGCTACAGTGGCAGCATAAATTTTCAGATCAGTTGGTGCTTAACACGGGTATTCATTCCACCTCCTTTAGCCTGAATAATGAAACTACTTTCGAACCCAGGGCCGGGCTTCAGTACTTGCTTTCAAGCAAGCATGCATTCAGTCTGGGGTATGGTTCACACAGTATGATACAGCCGGCTCAGGTTTATTTTGTAGAGACAAGCCTGGGTAATGATTCATATATCCGAACCAATTTGGATTTGAAAATGACCAAAGCCAGGCACCTGGTAGCAGGTTATGATCTTTATTTCTCGAAGCATGCAAGGCTGAAAACAGAAGCTTACCACCAATGGCTGACAGATGTTCCTGCATCTCCACAAAGAGAAGAATATTCCATGCTGAATGCAGGTGCTTTTTTTAATATTCCTCTTTATGACAGCCTGGTAAACCAGGGCACTGGAAGAAATTACGGTATTGAAATTACCCTCGAACGCTTTTTCCACAAGCAGTATTATTTCCTGCTCACTGCCTCATTATTTCAATCGAAATATACCGACCTGAACGATGTGGAGCGCAATACGCTGTTCAATAATGAATACGTGCTTAATGCTTTGAGCGGATACGAATTCAGGCTTGGCAAACACAATGCGCTAACTATTGACATTAAAGGCGTATATGCTGGCGGAAGATATTACACGCCAATAGACGTACCTGCCTCCATAGCTGCAAACGACCTCCGTTATGATTGGGAGGCTGCATACTCACAAAAAAATGGTGATTATTTCAGGATGGACCTGAAAGTCGGATTTAAACTGCAGGGTAAACATATCAACCAGGAGTGGGCACTTGATTTGAGAAATATTACCGACCAGCAGAACATATTTGCCAGAAGCTACAATCCTGTGACACAATCAGTACAAATAGACTATCAGCAAGGCTTTTTTCCAATGATGCTTTACCGTATTCAGTTCTGAGCTAATTTCCTGAAGAGCCTGCTGCCACAACCCCCGACACTGAAGCAGCTGATATCGCTGCTTGCACCTCACGAATGCTTTTACTTACCTGCGATGCAAGCGCATCATTCTTAAGCCTTCTCTTTAAACGGGTCTTCACC
>JBEPXQ010000145.1:0-5260 GCA_041641835.1 Bacteroidales bacterium | reverse complement strand
CTAAGAAGAAAAAGCGTAAAACCTGATCAATCCAACAGAAAGAAGATTTCGTCATCCCCGTTGATTGATGATGCTGTGGCATCACAGTCGCCGCGACCATAATTCAGCACCTTTATTTCAGCATCAGCGGAAGAGAATTCAGCTGCACCGGCTTTAAGCCAGGGGCAGTCAAATGCTCTTCTTAGCGGCTGTATGATCTCATAGGTATATTCTGAGCCCCGACTGCTTATTAAGCCACTACCGGCAAGCAGGTAATGATCGTCATGGGTTGAAGGATAATCGCTGTTGTTCCCCTTTTCCCAGGCATATTCTCCTGAAAATGTACACAGCAAAGTATCGCCTGCCTGTATTACCTTCAGGTCTTTTGTGGTGACCTTAAAGGTGACGTGGTCATCGTTGATCACCCGCGACAGATTGATGGTGCCCAGTGTGTTGTAGTCTTTCAGATTGTAATTAAGTAAAATAACTGAAGCTGAAAGAGAAGAATCCTGCCAGTACCCGTTGGTCTGTATATCGATCATTCCTGACCTGCTGCGGCCATCTTTTAAAATTACCGGATTTACATAATCTATTGTTATGAGCTTGGGCCAGAGTGTATCCCAGGGCATGGAGGAAAGCTGTGCATCTTTATAAAAATCGATCATGCCGTGGCCTTTCACCTTTCCTTCCAGTGTGTCTTCTATCATTCCCAGCCCCTCCTGTGCATTCAGCAATGCATCAGTTATAACAAGGTTGACGGCAGAAATATAGCGGGCCCCGGAAATATCACCCTCACTATTTTCTTTTTCGCAATGCCAGAAGCTCAAGAGCGCCAGCAGGGAAAAAAGTACCGCTGTTTTTCGAAACGCTGTCATTATTATTCGTTCTTGAAACGATCGAGGATCAGGAATTCATAATCGTAAGGATTCTTTTCATCAGCCTTGTGTTTTTCCCTGTTGCTTATTTTCCAGTGTTCCATGTTGATCTCAGGGAACAAGGTGTCGCCTTCAGGCTCAGCATCAATCACAGTAAGGATGATCCTGTCAGTAAACGGCAAGGCAAGCTGATAGATGTGGCTCCCCCCGGCGATAAATATCTCATCCTTTTCACTGGTGGCTTTAAGGGCTTCCAGCACTGAATGAACCACGGTTACATCCTCATTATCATAGCTAAGGCTTTCCTGCCTGCTAATGACAATATTGTGGCGCCCCGGTAGTGGCTTTTCAAGGGATTCAAAAGTCTTTCTGCCCATAATCACCGGATATCCCCTGGTGGTATCCTTAAAGTGCTTGAGGTCTGCAGGGAGATGCCATGGTAACTGATTATCCTTTCCTATGACATTATTATTTGCTTTAGCGGCAATGATGTTGATTCTTGGTTTCATTTTTAATGGATTTAGACTGAAATTTCCCCTTTTATGTGAGGGTGTGATTTATAATTAATTAACTCGAAATCTTCAAATTTAAATTCATCGATATCTTTTACGTCAGGATTAATTGCCATTTCCGGTAGCGCATATGGTTCTCTTTCTTTCTGCAGCTTCACCTGTTCAATATGATTCAGATAAATATGAGCATCACCAAGGGTATGCACAAAATCGCCTTCCTTAAGTCCGGTAACCTGCGCCATCATTTTAAGCAGCAGGGCATAGGATGCTATATTGAAGGGCACACCCAGAAAAATGTCTGCACTTCTTTGGTAGAGCTGGCAGGAAAGTTTCCCATCAGCCACATAAAATTGAAAAAGGATGTGGCAGGGCGGCAGGTTCATATCATCCAGTTGACCCACATTCCAGGCTGAAACTATATGGCGTCGTGAATCTGGATTGTTTTTTAATGATTCGATCACTTTTTTGATCTGATCGATATGTCCACCGTGGTAATCGGGCCAGCTGCGCCACTGGTATCCGTAAATAGGACCCAGGTTACCGTTTTCGTCTGCCCATTCATTCCAGATGCGAACGTTATTCTGTTGAAGGTAGGCCACATTGGTTTCTCCTTTCAGAAACCATAGCAATTCGTGGATGATGGATCTCAGGTGCAGTTTTTTGGTTGTAAGTACAGGAAATCCATCCTGGAGGTTAAAGCGCATCTGATGCCCGAAAACGCTAAGTGTCCCGGTGCCTGTGCGGTCTTCTTTTTTCACTCCTTCATCCAAAACGCGGTTCAACAGGTTGATATATTGTTGCATAGGTTGGTTTGAAGTTTAAAGTTTAAGTTTAAAGTTTAATGTTTAAGGTTTAGCCCATGATCATTCCCACTATGGTTGCTGACATAAGTGATGCCAGTGTTCCGCCCAGCAGAGCCCGCATTCCGAATCGCGACAGCAATGTTTTTCTGCCCGGTGCCAGTGAGCCGATGCCCCCAATCTGAATGCCGATAGAGGCAAAGTTAGCAAATCCAGCCAGCATATAGGTGGCCATAATAATAGATTTATAGTGGGTAAAAGCACCGGCGTTTTTCAATTCCGACAGGCTGATGTAACCTATAAATTCACTCATGATAATCTTTTCACCCAGCAAGCGGCCAACCAGGGTAATATCATAAGTGGCTACTACTATCAGCCACATCAGGGGTGCAAAGGTGTAGCCCAAAATAAATTCCAGTGTAATTCTGTCGTATTGTCCGCCGGTGATAGTGCTCACATGCTGGTTTATGCTACTAATACCTGCCATGGATTCCGCCCATACATTGTTTATCAAAATAATAAACAGCAAGAGTAGCCCAAGGACCGAGGTAGCTTTCACAGCTGGTTTTTTCACGAAATAGAGTATGGCAGCCATTCCGGCAATAAAGATGCCGAGTATGAAAAACGGCCATTCGCCCATTTCCCCTACTATGTAGTTAAACATGGCTATGAAAGCAACGAACACAAGCAGCATAGCAGCCACATTGGCGGCAAGCTTGAAGCCTTCAGTAGTGCCGTTGGTCATGGATTCCAGGAAGTTGCTGCCGATTTTTTCCTGGCTGATGGATATATCCTTGTTGATCTTATCAGTTTGCGGAACAAGAATTTTGGATATAACTACAGCACCCGGTGCTGCCATGATGGAAGCCGCCAACAGGTGCTTGGCAAAAAGCATTTCCTGTTGAGGATCACCGTTGCCCAAAAAACTGATATAGGCAGCCAGCACGCCTCCGGCCAGAGTGGCCATTCCTCCCAGCATCACCAGCAGTATTTCACTTTTGGTCATTTTCTCCAGGTAAGCTTTGATCATTAGTGGTGATTCTGTTTGCCCCAGGAAAATGTTTCCTGCAACCGAAAGGCTTTCTGCCCCGGATAACCTCAGGGCTTTGCTCATCAACCACGCCAGGGCATACACGATCTTCTGGATAATTCCCAGGTAAAACAATACACTTGTTAGGGCTGAGAAGAAAATGATGGTGGGGAGCACCTGGAATGCGAATATATAACCAAAGGTTTCGGTGTTCATCAAGCCTCCCAGCAGGAATTCACTTCCGGCTTCCGTAAAGCTGAGGATCTTCACGAATATCTTACTGATAAAATCGAAAAAAGCCTGTACGTTTTTGGATAGTAAAACCCCCATGGCCAGTAGTACCTGCACGCCAAGGCCTATGAGTACAACCAGCCAGTTTATAGCTCTGCGGTTGCTGCTGAAAATAAATGCTATGAGCAACAGTATCAGCATCCCAAGCGCTCCGCGGTAAAAGCTCTTAAAGCTGAACCCCACTGCTTCATCATTTTTAATGAGGATATTGCTTTTGGTTGCCGTGGCTGTGTCGGCGGTTTCCAGGGTGTCCTGCCGCGGTGCCACTTCCTGCTCAACGCTATCGGCTAATTGCTGCAGTGCTTCTGCTGCGCTGTCGGCAGGGGAGGGATCAGGTGCATGGCTGATCTGTGGACTGGCAAAAACTGAAAAACTGATTAAAAAAGCCAGTAGTAATCCGGCTGCTGTTTTCATGTCAAATGATTTGGTTCCTGATAAACAGATTTACTGTTCTTCTCTCTTCTGAATTTCATCTCTGATCTTCGAGGCTCTTTCAAATTCTTCTTTAGTAACCGCCTCGTCAAGCAGTTGTTTCAGTTCATCAATAGTAAATCGTTGAAATTCGGAACCTTTTTCACCGGCTGTTGGCACCGGCTCCGGCTTTTCTTGCAGTGGCTCTTCCTCTATGAGGATACCGGCAGTTGACATTACCTGCTCATAGGTATAAACCGGGCACTTGAAGCGAACTGCAAGTGCTACGGCATCCGAGGTGCGTGAATCAATAACCTTGGGGCCATCATCGGTATGGCAGATCAACTGGGCATAAAAAACACCATCCTGGAATTTGTTGATAATAACTTCGGTAAGAGAAATGTCAAAGGTCTGTGCAAAACTCCTAAACAGGTCATGTGTCAAGGGGCGGTTGGGATGCATGTTTTCCAGTTCGATAGCGATGGCCTGGGCCTCAAATCCACCTATAATAATTGGCAGGCGCCTTTTGCCATTGCTTTCACCCAAAATCAGCGCGTAAGCCCCGGTTTGAGTCTGGCTGTTTGAAATACCCACTATTTCCAACTTGATCTTGTCCATTTCAGTATTACTTTCTCAATTATTGGTGCAACAAATAAAACAGAATTAAGTTCCTTGCTTCAACTTTTTTTGAATTGTTCTTAATTGGATCTGTCATGAAAGATTATCACGGTTTAAAACACTCAAGCGCCACTATCGATAAGGCACCCCAGCATTTTCATACGTGATTTTTCATAAACTTTCACAAAGGTAATATTTTCCACGGATGAGCAAACCTTCATATACGATATTTAAAAACGGATTTATATCAGCGTTAGTTGAAAGGATATGTGAAAGTAACGGGAAATTATGAAAAAATAAAATAAGCAGCGGTTAAAAAATCACGTGTAGGATCAGGTGGGTGGGGAAAGATAAAAAATGTATTGTTTATTCAGTCATGTTAGATATATAAACAAATAAACCCCCAGCACCAGAGGTGCAGGGGGCTGACCCTATTTAAAGGAAAATGCTATTCTTCCTCTTCTTCATGGATTTCCAGACGGAAGCCCGCTCCATGAACATTCTTTATCAGAATGTTGCGATCACGACGCAGATACTTACGCAACCTGGTGATAAAAACATCCATGCTTCTTCCGGCGAAATAATCATTCTCTCCCCAGATTTCACGCAGGGCTGTTTCTCTTGAAACCAGGTTGTTCTTGTTCTTACTCAGTAAAGCGAGCAGGTCAGCTTCTTTACGGGTAAGAGAAGTAACTTCCTTGCCGTACTTAAGCGTCAGATTATGATAATCGAACACATAATCGC
>JBEPXQ010000144.1:0-5265 GCA_041641835.1 Bacteroidales bacterium | reverse complement strand
AGAAGCTGTCAAAAACCAATATGATGAAACTGTCGGTGGTGGAATGATGAAGAACTGCTGTTTTTTCAGATCCCCTGCTCGTCCTGTTTATCCAAGTCAAGCGCATTGTATGTTTTTTCAGCAGCCAGCTTTTCAGCGCCTTTAATGGAGAAGTCGCAGCCGTCTTCGTAGGCTTCACCATCAATAAAGATGCGGGCGATATACTGCTTATCAGCACCATTACCCACTTCTTTCACTACTTTAAAATCAATTTCCCGGCGTTCTTTCTGCGACCATTCGATGAGTTTGCTCTTAAAATTGATCTCATTTTCCACCAGGTCGTCAAGATCCATGTGTACCTTAATAATGTTTTCTATCACGATCTTGTGCGTGAAGTCGTAACCTTTATCCAGGTAAACTGCACCTATAAATGCTTCAAAAGCATCACCTTTAATGGAGCGGGCATTATTTCTTCTGTCGGAAGAGGAAGAAATGAGTTTGTCGAGACCAAGCTTCATAGAGAGGCTGTTAAGCTGAGCCCTGCTAACAATTTTAGAGCGGGTTTCCGTAAGAAATCCTTCATCTTTAAAGGGGAATTTCTTAAACAGAAAATCCGCCACTATAGCGCCCAGGATGGCATCTCCGAGATATTCGAGGCGTTCATTGCTGTCTTTCACGCCTTCCTTTATCTCGCAGGCCACCGATTTATGTGTCAGAGCCAGTTTATACAAAAAAATATTTCCGGGGTAGAACCCGAAAATATTTTTTATAGATTCGAATAACTCTTTATCTTCCGAAAAATGAGCTTTTACAGGTTTAAATACACTCAAGGCTTAATCTTTATGTTTCTTAAAAATCAAGGTAGCATTATGCCCACCAAAGCCAAATGTATTTGATAATCCGTAATTGATTTCCCTTTCACGTCCTTTCAGGGGAGTGAAATCGAGATCGTCAACAATCTCCGGATCCTGATTCTCCAGGTTAATGGTTGGCGGCACAAAATCATGCTTCACAGCCATAATTGTTGCGATAGCTTCTAAAGCACCAGCAGCGCCCAAAAGATGGCCAGTCATTGATTTGGTAGAATTGATGCTGATTGTGCTGGCATGCTCTCCAAATGTACTGGTAATGGCTTTGGGTTCGGCCAGGTCACCAAGAGGTGTAGAAGTACCATGGGTATTGATATGATCAATATCCTCAGGTTTAATCCCGGCATCTCTCAATGCTTCTTTCATGGCCCTTGCAGCGCCCTCACCTTCAGGGTGTGGGGAAGTCATATGATGTGCATCTCCGGACATTCCGGAACCAACGACTTCCGCGTAAATGGTAGCACCGCGTTTGCGGGCATGCTCCAGTTCTTCAAAGATCAGTGCTCCGCCTCCTTCACCCAGGACAAAACCATCACGGTCCTTGTCAAAGGGCCTGGAAGCTTTTTCCGGCTCATCATTGCGGGTGGAAATGGCATGCATGGCGTTAAAACCACCAACACCTGCTTCATTTACTGCAGCTTCAGAGCCTCCTGTTACAAACATATCTGCTTTGCCAAGCCTGATGAGATTAAATGCATCTGCCAGGCTGTGTGCTGATGAAGCACATGCTGATACGGTGGAATAATTGGGCCCTTTCAAACCATATTTAATTGAAATATGGCCGGCTGCTATATCCGCTATCATTTTCGGAATGAAAAACGGATTAAAGCGTGGTGTGCCGTCTCCTTTTGCAAAACCGGAAATCTCGCTTATGAAGGTTTCAAGGCCTCCAATTCCTGATCCCCAGATGACACCAACTCGGTCAAGATCCAAAGCTTCCAGATCAATTTCGGAATGCTTAATGGCTTCGTCGGCGCTTATCAACGCAAACTGAGAGTACAAATCCAGCTTACGGGCTTCTTTGCGGTCAAAGTAATCCTTTGCATTGTATCCGCTTACCTCGCAAGCAAAATGTGTCTTGAACCTGCTGGCATCAAAACGTGTAATTGGAGCTGCACCACTTTTACCTGCTCTGAGCCCTTCCCAGGTCTCCCCGAGATTCTTACCCAGCGGTGAAATCGTGCCTATTCCTGTGACAACTACGCGTTTTAATTCCATTGAATTTGATTCAGTTGCTTATTTTGAATTATTTTCGATGTAGGAAATAGCTTCGCCTACTGTGCCAATCTTTTCTGCCTGATCGTCAGGGATGGCAATGTTGAATTCTTTTTCGAATTCCATGATCAGTTCTACGGTATCCAGTGAATCCGCACCAAGATCATTGGTAAAGCTTGCTTCTGGGGTTACTTCGCTTTCGTCAACTCCTAATTTGTCAACGATAATAGCTTTTACTCTTGTTGCAATATCAGACATTGTCCTAAATTTTTGGTTAAACAAGTGTGCAAAGAAATAAATTAAAAGGTTTAAAAACAAGAAAAAAATGGCTTCTTTTCATGCCTCTGGCTTTATTGGTCAGCATATCAGTGGGATAGGCCTCCGCGAAAGTCCGTATTTAACATTCTCCACACATGAAATAAGTGAACTATCCGGCTCACTGGCAAGTTTTTATTAAACTCCGGCAGTGGCTAAAAGGCAGACTGCATGCGGTAAACAGGATTCACCGGCCATTTTCGGCAAATTCTTATACCTTTGAAGCAAAAACCACAATGACAAACATTGCTGTATTTGCCTCGGGGAGTGGCACTAATGCTGAGAATATTATCAGGTACTTCAGCAATAATACCTCCATTAAGCCTGCTCTGGTAATATCTAACAAAAAAGATGCATATGTGTTGCAGCGTGCAGAAAAACTGAATGTTCCCGCGCAATATATTCCCACATCCCAATTTAAAAACAATCCTCAACATGCTCTTCAGATCCTAAAAAAATATAAGATTGATTTTATTGTTCTGGCCGGATTCATGATATTGGTACCAGTTGACATACTGAAGGAATATGAAAACAGAATTCTGAACATTCACCCTGCATTGCTCCCGGATTATGGTGGTAAAGGGATGTATGGACAAAATGTACATAAAGCTGTTATTGCAGCAGGTGAAAAACAGTCGGGTATAAGTATCCACTTTGTAAATGAGAAATATGACAAGGGGAAGATCATTTTTCAGGCAACCTGCCCTGTGTCAGAAAATGATGACCCGGAATCGCTCGCTGAGAAGATTCATGAGCTGGAGTATGAGCATTACCCGCCCATTATTGAAAGTGTGATAACGCAAGAATAAAAAAGGGACTTCGCGTCCTGGTAAACTCCTTTTATATATAAGGTGTCACTGATTTTCCTTTAGTGCCTTTACAGGTTCCAGCCCATCAGTTGAACCGTGCTCGATAGCTTTAAGCACAGCTCCTCCTCCTGTAAATATGTAGTACTTAGGATGATCGAGAGCCATGATATAAAGCCCCGGAAGCAAGCGTTTCAATTCCTGCATGGTGTCGCCACCTCCGTAAAGCTTTGAAGCATCCCTGTTTTCATCAATCAATTCGTCCAGAGCGATGGTTCCTTCATTAAAGTGTGGTGTTAATCCCATTACTGCATTTACGAATATGGTTTTTCCCTTTAGAAATACTTCTCTTATTTTTTCATCCTCAAATGATTCGGCCGCCACATCAAGCACATAGTTCAGCTCATCACCTTCTTTCAGGTCCTTAAGATGCCTTACACGGTGCTTCCCTTCTTCTTTTCCTTCCATGGTGTCTGATTCTACTATATGAGGAAGCTCAATGAGTTTTCCGTTGTGGTTTTCAGCAAAATCAACAAACTTCTTAGCCAGCTTCAGATCTTCTTCGGAAACCCCTTTGATTTTAATACCATACTTTGCACACAGGTAAGCATTGTAAATCACTCCACCCAGCACCAGGTAATCAGCTTTATCCATCAGGGCATACAGGGGTTCTATTTTGGTGTCAAACTTGGCGCCTGCCACCACGGCCACAAAAGGCTTTTTGGCCTCATACAGGCGATCCAGGTTTTTAATCTCTTTTTGCATCAGAAATCCGGCATAGGAGGGAAGATATTTATTAACACCCACTGTGGAGGCATGGGGTTGCCAGGAGCCGAAGGCATCATTCACAAATATATCTGCGAGCCCGGCCAGTTGGTATGCAAAGCGATCGGCGATGTCTCCCTTGTTTTCCTCACCATAAAACCAGCGCGTATTCGGCATGTAAATTCCATCAATCTTGTCATTTCTCAGGTCGCGAATCAGATGGTTTATGGAGGTTTCAACACCGGCGTAACCTTTTTCCGGATGACTTTCAAACTCAGGGATCCTTAGAGTAATATGCAGTTTATCTTCCAGGTAGTCCACAATAGGCTTAACTGAAGTGTTTTCGTCTATAGTTATCGTACCGTCTTTTTTATTTCTGGGCCTGCCCACATGTGTCATCAGGATTATCTTCCCCCCTTTGGCATTGATGTGATAAAGGGTTCCAATTGTGGCATCTATACGATAAGGGTCATAGATTTCTCCCTTTTTTACCACGTTGTGATCCACCCGTACCAGTACGATTTTGTCTTCCAGATTTGCGTTTTGTATTAAAGGTAGTTCCATAAGTTGTAAGTTTTTTGTAAAATGGTATGCCTAAAGTTATTGTTTACTGATTTTTTTCTTTATTTTCTTTGTCTGCTCCTCGTGCCCGGGTTTTCCAAGCAACGCAAACATATTATTTTTATAAGCTTCCACTCCGGGTTGGTTAAACGGGTTCACACCCAGTAAATAGCCACTAAGTGCGCAGGAGTATTCAAAGAAGAAGATAAGTTGACCAAGGTAATACTCGGATATCTGCGGTATAGTAATTCTGAAGACAGGCACTCCACCATCGGCGTGTGCTATAATGGTGCCCGTTTCCGCCTGGTGGTTGATCTCATGGACTGCTTTCCCGGCTATGTAATTCAGTTTGTCCAGATTATTGCTATCCTCAGGCACTTTAAGGCTGTTATGCGGATTATCCACGTGCAGCACAGTTTCAAAGATGTTCCTTTTTCCATCCTGCATGTACTGTCCCAGCGAGTGCAGGTCAGTAGTAAACACCACGGAAGCCGGGAATATACCCTTTCCGTCTTTCCCTTCACTTTCACCAAATAATTGTTTCCACCATTCGGCAAAATATTCCAGCGATGGTTCATATGAAGCCATTATTTCTGTGGTTTTCCCTTTTTGATAGAGCAAATTCCTTACGGCAGCGTAGGCAAAGGCCGCATTGTTGTCTATCGTCTCAGCTTCAAGTAGTTTATCACGCATATCAGCCGCACCCTGCAGCATCTTTTCTATATCCATTCCGGCCATAGCAACAGGGAGCAGGC
>JBEPXQ010000143.1:0-5273 GCA_041641835.1 Bacteroidales bacterium | reverse complement strand
TTACTTTGATATTGATGTCTTTTTTCTTCTCGTCATAATCAACAGTAATAGAATCGCCTTCATCAAGTCTTGCAGATATTATTTCTTCCGCGAGCTGATCCTCGATATATTTCTGAATAGCTCGTTTCAGCGGACGGGCGCCGTACTGCGAATCCCAGCCTTTATCTACAATATAGTCCTTGGCTTTATCAGAGAGCTTAATGCTGTAACCAAGATCGTCCACACGCTTATAAAGATGCTCCAGTTCAATATCAATTATCTGATGAATGTGTTCGCGCTCAAGCGGAGTAAAGGTAACCACGTCATCCACACGATTAAGGAACTCAGGAGCAAAAGCTTTTTTCAAAGCACTTTCTATTACACTCCTGGCTGTGTCAGCAGATGAAGCCTGACGGGCACTGGTGCTGAAACCAACACCGGCACCAAAGTCCTTCAGTTGTCTTGTCCCGATGTTGGATGTCATAATAATAATGGTATTCTTGAAGTCAATCTTGCGACCGTAACTGTCAGTAAGCAACCCATCATCCAGTACCTGTAACAACAGGTGGAATACATCAGGGTGAGCTTTTTCAATCTCATCAAGCAGCACCACTGAATAAGGTTTACGCCTTACTTTTTCTGAAAGTTGTCCGCCTTCTTCATAACCAACGTATCCGGGAGGCGCACCTACCAGTCGAGACACAGCGAATTTCTCCATATATTCGCTCATATCCACCCGGATGAGCGCGTCATCACTGTCAAACAAATGTCTTGACAACACTTTGGCAAGATGTGTTTTACCAACTCCGGTGGGGCCCAGGAAGATAAATGAGCCGATTGGCTTGTTTGGATCTTTCAGCCCGGCACGGTTACGGCGTATAGCCTTTACCACCTTTTCAACAGCATCGTCCTGGCCGATTACCATTTTTTGCAACTCCTCGTTCATATTCACCAACCTGCGACTTTCATCCTGCTGTATTCTTCGTGCAGGAACACCTGTCATCATGGCTACCACTTCTGCAACATTGTCAGCATCCACTGTTTCCCGGTGCAATTGGCTTTCTTCTTCCCATTTACGCTTGGCAGAATCGAGTTCATCCTGCTTATTTCGCTCCATATCGCGGAATTTGGCAGCTTCTTCGTACTTCTGTGCCTTTATGGCCTTGGTTTTCTTTTCTTTTATCTCTTCAATTTCATCTTCTATATCCAGGATATTCTGAGGAACATTGATATTCGTGATGTGCACCCGCGCTCCGGCTTCATCCATGGCATCAATTGCTTTATCAGGGAGGAATCGGTCGCTTACATACCTGTTGGTTAGCTTCACGCAAGCTTCAATGGCTTCATCTGTAAATTTCACCAGATGGTGATCTTCGTAACGGTCCTTTATATTATGAAGAATCGTCATGGTTTCTTCTGCCGATGTAGGTTCAATGAGTACCTTCTGGAATCTGCGTTCAAGGGCACCATCTTTTTCTATATTCTGCCGGTACTCATCCAAAGTGGTAGCTCCAATACACTGGAACTCACCGCGAGCGAGAGCAGGCTTGAACATATTGGAAGCGTCAAGGGAGCCGGTTGCTCCGCCAGCACCTACTATGGTATGTATCTCATCAATAAATATGATGATATCCGGGTTTTTTTCCAGCTCATTGAGAACAGCTTTCATACGTTCCTCAAATTGCCCGCGGTATTTGGTGCCTGCCACCAGCGAGGCCACATCAAGTGTGACAATGCGCTTGTTAAACAGTGCGCGTGATACTTTGCGCTGAACAATACGCAGAGCCAGGCCTTCAGCTATGGCTGACTTACCAACACCCGGTTCTCCTATTAATATGGGGTTATTCTTTTTGCGGCGGCTTAAAATCTGCGCAATTCTTTCCAGCTCGTTTTCACGGCCAACCACAGGATCCAGACGATTTTCCTCTGCTGCGCGTGTAAGATCCCGGCCAAAATTATCCAGTACCGGTGTTTTTGATTTACCTTCAGCCTGACCACGCATGCCCTGCCCAGAGCGCCCCTGGCTTTCTCCTGTAAACTCGTCACCCGGTGGGCTACCCGGCATCTCTGAACGAATATTCGGAATATCTTCGTCTTTCATACTATTTCCAGTTTGTAATTCTGATTTGAATAACTCATAATCAACACCCTCTTTTTGAAGGGTTTTAGTTACCAGGTTTTCCTGGTCGTGCAGGATGGCCAGTAGCAGATGCTCGGTACCAATCTCGCTGCTTTTAAAGGATTGCGCTTCAAGATAAGTTATCTTCAGGGCTCTTTCGGCCTGTTTAACTAATGGTATATTGTCCGGGTCTTTTGATAGTGCCGGACCATTATCTTTTATAGCATTTTCTATTCGGTGTCGTAACTTTTGGATGTTTATATCCATGAAAGTCATTAGTTGAACAGCTTTTCCTTCTCCCTCACGCAACATACCCAAAAGCAGATGTTCCACGCCGATGTAGTCATTACCTAAGCGCATCGCCTCTTCACGGCTGTATGATAATACATCTTTTACTTCCTGAGAGAATTTTGCTTTCATTATTATTCCTTTCTAAAAATTGTTAGTACTTTAACGCAAATACTGTGCCTTTTGTTGAATCAAAGTTAGCCTGATTTAAGCTGAACCAGTAAAAAACTGCAGGCGATTTTCAACAAAATACTGTTTATAATAAAGATGCACTAAAATCAGGCAGTTTCCATAATTTTTCGTACTTTCGTACTTGCTAAATAAGCTGCCGAATGGCAGTTTATGTTATTGATTAAGAATTAAATATAAAGATATATTGCTGATGGAAGGCGAAGGTGAAAAGATTTTAAAAGTCAATATTGAGGACCAGATGAAGACGGCCTATATCGATTACTCTATGAGTGTGATCGTTTCCAGGGCCCTACCTGATGTCAGGGACGGAATGAAGCCGGTTCATCGCAGGGTTTTATACGGAATGCACCAGTTGAATTTGTACCACAACCGCTCGTATAAGAAGTCTGCCAGGATAGTGGGAGAGGTGCTGGGTAAATACCATCCGCACGGCGACAGTTCAGTCTATGATACCATGGTGCGCATGGCACAACCCTGGTCTATGCGTTATATGCTCGTTGACGGGCAGGGTAACTTCGGGTCTATCGATGGTGACAGCCCGGCAGCTATGCGTTATACAGAGGCACGGCTCAGGCGCATTTCCGAAGATATGCTCATTGATATCGAAAAGGAAACAGTGGATTTTCAGATGAACTTTGATGATACACTGGAGGAGCCAACAGTTCTGCCAACACGTGTTCCCAATCTACTTGTTAATGGTGCTTCTGGTATTGCAGTTGGTATGGCTACAAATATGCCGCCCCATAACCTTAACCAGGTAATCAACGGCACAATTGCTTATATTGATGATAATGATATTACGGTGGAAGGCCTGATGCAGTTTATTGATGCACCTGATTTTCCAACCGGTGGAATTATCTACGGTTATGAAGGTGTGAGAAAAGCTTTTGAAACCGGACGCGGGAGAGTGGTGCTCAGAGGTGAAGCTGAGATACAGGATGTACCGGGTTCCGACCGCCAGCGTATAATAGTGGAGTCGGTGCCATACCAGGTGAACAAGGCTGAGATGATCAGGAAAACAGCAGACCTGGTAAACGAGAAAAAAATTGAAGGCATTTCAGATATCCGTGATGAATCAGACAGGAAAGGTCTCCGGATTGTATATGAGTTAAAGCGGGATGCCATGCCCAGCGTTGTACTCAATAAACTCTACCAGTACACTGCTCTGCAAACCTCATTTAGTGTGAATAATATCGCACTGGTAAACGGGCGCCCTATGCAGCTTAACCTGAAAGACCTGATCCGTCATTTCGTTGAGCATCGCCATGATGTTGTGGTAAGGCGTACTGAATATGAACTTCGACAGGCAGAAAAACGAGCCCACATCCTTGAAGGATTGCTGGTTGCCCTGGATTACCTGGATGAAGTAATCGCGCTTATTCGTTCCTCAAGAACCCCGGAAGAAGCCCGCAACGGACTGATGGAGCAATTCAGCCTGTCAGAAGTACAGGCAAGGGCCATTCTTGACATGAGGCTGCAAAAGCTTACCGGACTTGAGCGTGATAAGGTGAAGGAAGAATATGAAGAGCTGAAAAAGACCATCGAATACCTTAAGCGTATTCTTGCTGAAGTAGAGCTAAGAATGCAGATCATTAAGGATGAACTGCTGGAAATAAAAGAACGTTACGGGGAAGAGCGCCGCTCAAAGATTGAGTATGCAGCTGAGGACTTTCGTATTGAAGATACTATTGCCAATGAGCAGGTGGTAATATCCTTTTCACATCACGGATACCTAAAACGAACTGTAGCTTCAGAATATCGCACACAAGGCAGGGGAGGCAAAGGCGCTAAAGGAAGCTCTACCCGCAATGAGGATTTTATCGAGGCGCTGTATATTGCTAACAACCACGACTATATGCTGATCTTTACCGAGTTTGGTAAAGTATTCTGGCTTAGGGTGTATGAGATTCCTGAAGGAGGCAAAAACTCCAAAGGCAGACCTATACAAAACCTCATTCAAATTGATCCGGATGATAAGGTAAAAGCTGTGATCAAAGTACAGGACCTTAAGGATGAAGATTCTATCAAAGGACAATTTATTATGCTGTCAACAGAAAAAGGCAGGGTAAAAAAGACGCCGCTTGAGGATTATTCCCGCCCACGTCAGAGTGGGATCAACGCTATCACGATTAAGGAAGGTGACCGTTTGCTTGCCGTAAGGCTTACCTCTGGTAATGATGAGGTAATGCTGGCTACCAATTACGGGCGTGCAGTCAGATTTAATGAAAATGATGTTAGGTCTATGGGCCGTACTGCATCGGGAGTGCGCGGAGTTACATTGAGCGCTGATGATGATTATGTGGTTGGAATGGTTTGCCTGAACAAGGAATCTGAAGATGATATACTGGTGGTTTCGGAAAATGGTTATGGAAAGCGTTCGCAATTGGAAGATTACAGGATCATAACCCGTGGTGGGAAAGGTGTTAAAACCATGAATATTACTGATAAAACCGGTAAACTAATCACTATTAAAAATGTTACAGATGAAGATGACCTGATGATCATAAACCGTAGTGGCCTTACCATCAGGATGGCTATAGATGAGCTGCGTACGATGGGGCGTGCTACGCAAGGGGTTAGACTGATCAATCTGGCTGATGAAGATGCTATTGCTGCCGTTGCAAAAGTTACCAGGCCTGATGAGGACGAGGTAGAAGAAGAGCAGCTGGAAGCTGGCGATATTGCTGTGGATGAT
>JBEPXQ010000142.1:0-5296 GCA_041641835.1 Bacteroidales bacterium | reverse complement strand
ATTTCTGGAAACTCCGGCTAACCCTACCATCGGGATTACCGATATCAGGAAAATTTCAGAAATAGCCCACGAGCACAACATCCCGGTTTGTGTTGACAATACTTTCTGCAGCCCTCATCTGCAGCGCCCCCTGGAGCTGGGTGCTGATATCGTGCTACATTCCATGACCAAATTTATTAACGGACACGCGGATATAGTAGCGGGTATGCTGGTTTCCAAAACTCAGGAGCACCAGGCGCTGCTAAAAAACACCCTGGTTAATATGGGCGGTAATATGGATCCGCACCAGGCGTACATGGTTCACCGCGGCCTTAAAACCCTTGGCATCAGAATAGACAAAGCACAGGCAACAGCCATGAAGGCTGCCGAATACCTGGAAAATCATGAAAAAGTGGAATGGGTTAAGTATCCCGGGTTGAAAAGCCATCCGCAATATGAACTGGCCAAAGAACAAATGGATGGTTTTGGAAGCATGATCAGCTTTGGACTTAAAGGAGGTTTTGAAGCAGGAAAAACTATGATGAATTCTGTTAAGCTCGCGCTGCTGGCAGTTTCATTGGGTGGTGTGGAAACACTTATCCAGCATCCGGCTTCTATGACTCACTCAAAGCTTTCACCCGAAAACAGGGAAAAAGCAGGAATAACAGAAGGGCTGGTAAGATTTGCTGTTGGCATTGAAGATGAAGATGATATTATAAATGACCTGAAACAGGCGCTTGAAAAAATTTAATGCCTTTTAAAAAATATTTTTCAGAAAAAGGTTGTTAATATAGCAACCTTTTTTTTATTTTATATCTGAAAAAAAATCTAATCCAAAAATGAATAAAGCACTGCTACTGATACTCTTATCGGTTTTCATATTTTCAAATGACGCAAGCGGCCAGAGCGTAGGACTGGTTTTGAGTGGTGGTGGTGCCAAAGGAGTAGCTCATATAGGTGTAATTAAGGCCCTGGAAGAAAATCATATTCCCATTGATTATATTACCGGAACCTCCATGGGCGCCATAGTGGGAGGCTTATATGCTGCAGGATATTCTCCGGCTGAAATGGATTCGCTTATCCGCAGTGAGGAGTTCATGAAGTGGGCAAAGGGAGAAATCGAAAATGAATATATGTATTATTATATGCAGGATGAACCCAATTCATCCTGGTTTACCCTGCGGCTGAAGATAGATTCCATGGTGAGAAAACCCGTGTTTCCTTCCAGCATAGTACAGCCTTTCCAGATGGATTTTGCCTTCATGCAGATATTTACCAAAGCCACCACGGCCTGCAATGAGGATTTCGACAGCCTTTTTGTACCTTTCCGCTGTATCGCTTCTGATATTGATAACAACCAGGCGGTGGTGCTGAAGGAAGGAAACCTGGGAAAAAGCATCAGGGCTTCCATGTCATATCCCTTTTATTTCAAACCCATCACCATCGATGGAAGAGTGATGCTTGACGGTGGAATGTATAATAATTTTCCTTCGGATATCATGCTGGAAAGTTTCTACCCGGATATGATCATTGGCTCAAAGGTAGCCGGAAATTACACCGCAGCTGATCCTGGTGATATTGTTTCACAGTTGCAAACTATCATGATGGAACAAACAGCCTATGATGTTTATTGTGAAAGCTCGGTGATGATTGAACCTATAGTGCCACCGGTAAATGTAATCGACTTCAGCCGCAGGCAGGAGTTTATTGACAGCGGTTATGTGGCAGCCAAAAGAAAAATTGATGAGATCAGGATGTTTCTTACCGACAGTGTGAGCCCTTCGCTGGTGAATGCACGCCGGGAGGAGTTCAGATCCAAAATGCATCCGCTGGTATTCAACAGGATCAATATTAACGGACTAAATCCTAATGAAGCCAGCTACATCAACAGAATGCTGCTTCATAACAATGATACCACCGACATCAACTCCATCAAACAGGATTACTTCAGGATTCTGGCTGATGACCGCATAGAGTATATTTACCCGGTTGCCCGCTATGATGAAGAGTCGGGTTACTATCATCTTGATCTGGATGTAAAAAAAGACAAGAACATTGAGATAAAATTTGGTGGGACAGTTTCTTCCGCGCCCATTAACGAGGCTTTTATCCAGACAAAATACAAGTACCTGGGAAAACGGGCTTCAAGCATCAGGTTCAATACCTATATCGGCCGCTTTTATTCATCGGTAAGTGCCCTGGGGCGCATGGATTTCCCGGGTAAAACACCTTTTTATGTCAAGGCAGGAACCTCGTACAACCAGTGGGATTATTTTAAAACATCCACCATGTTTTTTGAGGACAAAACCCCCTCCTATCTTATCAAAAATGATTTCCATAATACCGTGCTCTTTGGCGTGCCCATGGATAACGACTCAAAACTTGAAGCAGGCTTTTCAGTGGGTAATCTGAAAAATGTCTATTACCAGTCGAACCAATTCAGCAGGCGGGATACAGCAGATGAAACATTCTTCTCAAATTACAACACCCACTTCAGCTGGGATCAGAATACGCTCAACAGAAAGCAGTTTCCATCACGCGGCATGCGTCTGCAGGTAGAACTGAAACACTTCAGGGGTGAAGAAACCTATGAACCCGGCTCCACACTGCCAGGAGCTATGCCCGTTGAAGATTTTCATCAATGGATGCAACTTCACCTGAATTATGAGGAGTATTTCCCTTACACCTCCTGGTTGTCTGTTGGCTACGAAGCGGATGTGTTCCTGTCGAACCGTGATCTTTTCGCCAATCACACTGCCAGCCTGCTGATGGCCAAAAGCTATAGCCCAATCCCGGAAAGCAAAACCATCTTCCTGAGAAAGTTCCGTGCTAATAATTTCCTGGCAGCAGGCGTGAAGGGCATATGGCATATGCGCGATAATCTTGATTTCCGTGCTGAAGGATACATTTTTCAGCCTTTCAGAGAAATACGCTCCGAGCGGGAAGATATGTCTGCCTTTTTCGGCAAGGAATTCGACCGTCGTTATTATATGAGTTCCCTCAGGCTGATCTACCATTCTCCCATAGGGCCGGTAGGCTTGTACTTGAACTATTACCAGGGGCACGAAGACCCTCTGGCATTAGGGATAAACATCGGATACATCCTGTTTAACGACCATACACTGGAGTAATACCCGGTTCTTTTTTTAAGATTAACTTTTTCTGCAGGATTATCACCAGAGCCGCTGTATTTTGCCATGGTTAGGCCATCGCAGCGGTTTTATACGCCCTGAATTTTTATGCAAGGCGTTGAATGCTTTAAACTATTTGCGGCTAATTAAAAGATTATTATTTTTGTTGCCGATGTAATCAATAGTCAACCAACGTTTATTAAAAATTTGAAATAATTCCATTTAATAACGTGAGAATCTAAGGATCAACAGATCAGTAATTATTTAAAGTCTTAACCACACATTAAATTGTTGGGCTAATCGTATGACACAAGAATCTAAAAAGCAGACTGAGCAGGCACAGAACCTGCCTGAAGAAGAAAAGCTGAAGCAGGAAAACACAGCAACTTCAGAAAAAGGAGAGCAAGAACAAACTCAGGAAAAAACTGAGCAAACAGCAGAAAAACACCAGGAAGAAGAAACCGCGCAACAGCATGCAGGAATAACTTCCGGTAATACCTCCTCAGAAGAAAATCTTACGGAAGATCAGGATCAGGAAACACCGGCAGCAGCTGACAATGAACCAGAGCAAAAGGCTGATGAAATGCCGGAGCCCGTGGTCGAAAAACCAGCCAAAGGGCCTGTGGAAGAAAAATCAGATGATCCGGTGGTTGCGCAAGAACCTGTGAAGAAGCATCCGGCCGGGGCTGAAGACCAAAAGGAGGTTTCCGAAGAAAAACAAACGGAAGAGGAAACTGCAGAAGCAAAAGCAGCGGAGCAAAAAGAAGATCAGGAGAAGACTACTGATGAAAAATCCTCCACCGCTTCCTCTGACGAAAGGGAATTTTACGACTTTGGTGAAGACAGTGAGGCTGAGGATGACGAAGAGCAGGAAAGCACTGAGCCTGAAGCGGCCGAAAAGCAAGAAGACGAGCATCCTGATTTTGACACTTTCAGCCGCGAACAGCTGGTGGAAGAACTGGAAAAACTCGTGGCCAAAGACGACCTTCTTAACTTCAAAACTGAAATCGCGCTTATCAAGGTAGCATATCTGAAAAAAACAGATATGGAAAAAGCCAGTGAGCTGGAAAAACAGGCTGAAGATTCTGCTAAAAAGCAAGAGCAGGAGCCAAAAGAAGAACAGGACGAAAAAGAGGAAAAAAAGCCTCAAAAAGACGAGTTAGCTGAAAGATTTAATGCAGCTTTTGAATTATATAAAGAAAAACGCAAAGAGTATCGCGAACAGCAGGAGTTACTGCAACAGGAAAACCTGGAAAAAAAGAAAGCTATACTGGAAGAGCTGCGCGAACTGATCAACTCAGAGGAAACACTCAAGAAAACCTACGATGACTTTAAAGCACTGCAGGAAAAGTGGAAAGACATCGGGATGGTGCCCAAAGCAGAAGTGAACGAGCTTTGGAAGAACTATCATTTCCTGGTGGAGAAATTCTTTGATAAGGTTAAGATCAACAAAGAGCTTCGTGATCTGGACCTGAAGAAAAACCTGGAGCTTAAAATCGAGCTTTGCGAAAAAGCGGAAGAGCTGATCCTGGAGAAATCCATCAATAAATCCTTTAAGGAACTGCAGGCCCTGCATGAGAAATATCGCCAAACAGGACCGGTACCTGCTGATGTAAAGGAAGAAGTATGGAACCGCTTTAAAAGCGCTACCGAAAAGCTCCATGATCGTCGCCGAAAGCACTACCAGGAGCTGGAAGAACAACAGCAGAAAAACCTGGATGCCAAAACTGCCCTGTGTGAAAAGATGGAAAATCTTATTAAAAATGAGTATAGCAGTGTGAAAGAGTGGAACCAGGCCAGTGACCATGTGAAAGAAATGATGAACCTTTGGCGATCAATAGGCTTTGTGCCAAAGCAGTATAATGAATCCATCTGGAACAGGTTCAAAACATCCGTGGACTCATTCTACGATAACAAAAAAGATTTTTTTAAAGAACTGAAGGATGAGCAGCGCGATAACTATAACCGCAAGCTCAACCTCTGTAATGAAGCTGAAGCACTGCAGGACAGTACCGACTGGAAAAATACAACTCGCGAGCTCATCAACCTCCAGAAGGAATGGAAAAAAGTGGGCCCTGTATCAAGAAAGCATTCTGATAAACTGTGGAAACGTTTCCGTACTGCCAATGACAAATTCTTCAACAGCAAGGATGAATATTTCAAGAACAGAAAGGATAAGGAAAAAG
>JBEPXQ010000141.1:0-5315 GCA_041641835.1 Bacteroidales bacterium | reverse complement strand
ATATCCGGCAAATTTCCGGTACTCCATATCAGGATTTCAGGATAAGCACAGAAGTAAAAAATAATGCTACAGCTTTTATATATAAGGTGTAGCAAGATAAAAACAGTAAATTATTATCAATTTGAAGCCATTTAATATCGGCAATCTCCACATAGCTGTGCCAATCGTACAGGGCGGCATGGGTGTAGGGGTTTCGCTGGCCGGTCTTTCATCAGCAGTTGCAAACATGGGAGGCATCGGCACCATTTCATCAGTAGCCATCGGGCTCACTAACCCATCAGCTACAGGGAGTTACAAGAAAAGAAATATAGATACTTTGCGCGAAGAGATTCGCAAAGCCAGAAAGCTTACCCGCGGTGTTCTGGGAGTTAATATCATGACGGTGATTACCAATTTTCAGGATATGGTGCGCACTTCCATAGAGGAAGGAATTGATATAATCTTCTCAGGTGCCGGCTTGCCGCTTGATCTGCCCAAATATTTGGATAATCAGAAGAAAACCAAGCTTATACCCATTGTTTCTTCGGCGCGTGCTGCCTCAATCATTTGTAAAAAATGGCTGCAGAATTACAACTATATTCCTGACGGCTTCGTGGTGGAAGGGCCTGAAGCCGGAGGCCATCTTGGGTTTAAGGCAGAAGACATCGGTAAAAAAGAACAAAAGCTTGAAAAACTGGTTACCGACGTGTTGGAAGTAACCCGCAAACTGGAAAAAGATCACAGCAAAAATATCCCTGTGATTGCTGCCGGTGGTATTTATTCCGGAGAGGATGCTTACCGCTTTTTCCAGCTCGGTGTTTCGGCTGTTCAGCTGGGAACCAGATTTGTAGCCACTGAAGAATGTGATGCATCACATGATTTTAAAATGGCCTTCGTGAATGCCGAGCAAGAAGATATCAGAATAATAAAAAGCCCTGTGGGCCTGCCCGGCAGAACTATTTACAATAAATTTCTTGAAGAAGCTGAAAAAGGAAAAAGAAAACCCGATATTTGTAAACATCATTGCATCAGTTCTTGTAATCCTGATACAACTGAATTTTGCATAGCAGAAGCGCTGAAATCGGCTTACGAAGGAAAGCTTAGCCATGGCTTTGCTTTTACAGGAGCCAGTGCAGCTAAGGTGAAGAAAATTTCAAAGGTAAGCCAGGTTTTTAAAGACTTTGAAGCAGAATATAACAAGGCAAAACAAACTATTTTTAAATAAAAAACAATAAATGAGCCGATCACAAGAATCATTCAACAAAAAAGAAACACGAAAGAAAAAAGAACAGAAGCGGAAAGAAAAAGAGAAGAAAAGACAGGAACGGAAAGAAAACACCGGCAAACCTGATTTCGACGATATGATCGCTTATGTGGATGAATTCGGGAACATCACGGATACCCCTCCGGATCCGGAAGAGAAAGAAGAATTTGATGCTGAAGATATTGTCTTGAGCAACAAGAAAGATCAATCAGAAGCAGGTGGCGTTAAAACAGGTGTCATTACTTTCTACAATGATGACAAAGGTTTTGGTTTTATCCGCGACAGCGAAACAAAACAGGATATTTTCCTGCATGTGAGCAACGCCCTTGATCCTGTTGGTGAAAACGACAAAGTAGTGTATGAAATCGGGAAAGGCGACAAAGGCCCAGTGGCTATAAATGTCAAACTAAACAAGTAGATCCCAGGTTTCTTAAGGTCCGTTTCAGCTGTAATCATACTTTTGATATGAAAAAACCCGAAGATATGACTACAGCCGAACTCGGATTATTATTCCCGGTAAAGCTTGTTGCACCTAACAGCAACTGGCCTGAGATTTTTCAATGTGAAAAACGCACCATCCTGAGGCATCTTGCCGGCATACCCGTGACTTACGTGGAACATATCGGAAGCACTGCCGTGGCGGGTTTACAATCAAAAGACGTAATAGATATGCTGCTGGAAACAGCAGAAAAAACAGACCTTTCACTTCTGAAAAAGAAGATGAAGGCCCTGGATTATCATTGCCTTAAACGGCCAGACAATCCGGATCCGCATATGATGTTTGTAAAGGGATATACTGCTCACGGCTTCCGCGGGCAGACATTCCATGTACATGTGCGTTATCCGGCGAAACATGCCGAGCTTGTTTTCCGTGATCTGTTGAAATCCGACAACAGCATCGCAGCTGAATATGAGCAGCTGAAAATGAAACTTGCTCAAGAGTTCCCCAACGACCGTGAAGCTTATACCATCGGCAAAACCGACTTCATTAAAAAATGCATGACTGATTGCAGCTGATCATAGCTGTTCATTAATCAGAGAAACCCCCAGCATGTTTTTTGATGCCAGCTTCAAAAGGAATTGTATGGTTGCTTAAGATAAACATAATAGCTACGACATTTATTACTCAGAAAGGGTTGGGGAAGATAATATCTATGAAATCAATGCAAAAGTGGTGCTTATTATTAATAAAGTATTTGCATTTCTAGAAGCTTATTCATAGATTTACACGATAATAAATTTTTCGGTGTTAAATCCTAAAAGACCTTCATATGAAAATCGAAGATTGCATTGATAAGATGAGTAAATCACATCTTGAAAAGGTTGTAAAAAGTTTTACAAAAGAACACTATTACAATAAAGATGAGGAGGGTTATAAAAAACAGATAATTAATAATATTGATGTCCTGAGTGACCCACGAAATATAAGTGAACACATTAAAGAGCATATCAACTCCAGTAAACATCCCTATCAAGATATTATATTTATTTCATTTATTTTAAGAAGACTACTTTCAAAAAATGATTACCGTGCGACGCAAGAGGAAATCTTCTCAGAAATTCAGAATACGGAGCAGGAAATTATTTTAAAATCAAAAGAAGATCAAAGCTATAGTCATATTGATCCTTTATCACTAGAAATTTTCAAGGCGGTTCTTGAAACAGCTTTCGATGATGGTGTGATTAGTTATGATGAACTTAACCTAATCATTAAGCTTCGAAACCACTTAAAATTGCAAGAAAAAGACCAGTTTTTAATTCAGGCAAGTATCAACCATTTTCCTCAAAAAAATAATCAGATACATACACCGGATCAGATAAAGAAAATATTAAATGATCTTCAAAAGTGCGGCGTTATTTTCTTTTGCAATAAACCTGAACAGTTTTACTTAATTCCTGAGGAGTTCATTACAGGGATTAAAAATTATTTAAATATCGAACTGGTAGAAGATAAGTACAAAAAAATGTTAGATACATTGAATGTATCAGAATTAAAAGACATACTTAGCAATTACAATTTGAAAGCTTCTGGCAAAAAAGAAGACTTAACTGAAAGAATTCTCTTAACCGGTATAAATCCAGGCAGTGCATTAGATAATATTACTAACAAAAGACTGGGAGAAATATGTAAAAAACTTCCTGATGTTAATTCATCTGGACAAAAAGCAGAAAAGATAAAAAGAATAATAAAATATTACGATGAGCTGATTAATATTGACGTAAGAGAAACAGAAGATAAGCGAGAAATTTATTACGACTTTTTTGAGCAACTTGCAAAAGTTGATATGCAAAACCTAATGGGAAAAGAAATCGTAAAAAATGAATCCGAATGCAAACTGGCATTTGAAGAAGCAACCCGCTTTATTTTTGAAAAGAAACTGTCACAGGAGTTATTAAACCAACCTGGTACAAATCATAGCGACGGCTGCATGGCGCTTGAAGAAAAGGAAGACTTATTTATGTGGGATAATAAGACAAAATACAATAGTAAATATGATTTTCCAAATAAAGACTTCGATCAATTTAAAAGATACATTCGTGATGCAAAAAGGAAAGGGAAAACCGTAAAGTGTTTCCTTATCATAGCACCTGGATTTGAAGATTCTGTGCAGTTAAATGCTGAAAGATTAAAATATGAATCCGGTATCGATACAGATATTGCGTTAATATCCGCTTCTAATTTAAAATGGATTGCTGAAGAATGGAATAAAAATTATTCAGATAAGAAATTCAACCTGCATCTTTTCAATAAAACTACCTTATTGACGAAGGATGAAATAAAAAACAGAATAAAGCTATTTATTTAATAAAAAAAAAGCCGCTCGGCTGAGCGGCTTTTGGATTTGCGTCTATCCACACTTGGAATAACCGCAACTTTTACACGTAAGACATCCTTCTTTGTAAACGAGTCCGTCGGAATCGCCACATTGCGGACATTTTTTTCCTTCTACTTTTGTTCCATCGGGTATATATTTCTTCAAGGCTCTTTCCACTCCCACTTTCCAGGTGTTGATAGTATCCTTCTGAAAGTTTAGGTTGCTAACCAGGTTCACGGCAGAGGGCAGGGGCATTCCATGGCGCAGCATACCGGATATTAGCTTGGCATAATTCCAGAATTCCTTCTCGAATGATCTGGACAGCCCTTCGATTGTAACTTTGTAGCCGTCTTTGTCTTCAAACTGAAAATCATAGCGCTTTCCCCCGTCAGGCAGGCGGTTCTTAATCACCCAGCCTTTGTTAATCCATGTCGGTAAATAGAATCCGTCAGCCTTACCGGTAAATATCTCGTAAGGACGCCCCTTGTACAGGCCCACCACTGCTATCCATTTTTCATAATCATTCTGAAAACGGATAATCTCAGCTTCCAGTTTCTTCGGACGTTTAGGGGCACGGGTTTCCACGAACTCGTTTTCATTACGCTGCTCTTTAGAATCGGAAACCAGCACTCCTGAGCGTGAACCATCGCGGTAAACAGTCATGCCTTTGCAACCGCTTTTCCAGGCATTCTCATAAATCTGCCCGATAAGTTCTTCCGGGGTTTCTTTGGGCACGTTTACTGTTACGCTGATGGAATGATCCACCCATTGCTGAACGGCACCCTGCATCTTTACTTTCTCCACCCAGTCGATGTCGTTGGCAGTGGCTTTATTATATGGTGACTTCTGCACCAGCTCCTGCAGCTTTTCACTGCTGTATGCTCTCACTTCATCAATATTATAGCCATTTGCTTCCAGCCATACTTTGAATTTATGGTGGAAAACAGTGTATTCTTCCCAGCTGTCGCCAATCTCATCCACAAAACTAACCTTTGCATTCTTGTCATTGGGATTAACCTTTCGGCGGCGTTTGTAGGTTACCAGAAACGCCGGCTCTATCCCGGAGGTGGTCTGCGACATCATACTCACTGAACCGGTGGGCGCGATGGTGAGCAGGGCAATATTACGGCGTCCGTATTTCTTCATGTCCTCCACTACTTCCGGTGCATATTCGCCGATGCGCTTGAGGAAGGGATTATCCACTTCACGCTCATATTCAAAGATAGGGAACGGCAGACGCTCTTTGGCGAGGTTAA
>JBEPXQ010000140.1:0-5329 GCA_041641835.1 Bacteroidales bacterium | reverse complement strand
ATATTCAAGTTCAATGCTATGGGTTGTTTTGCCGGTAGAAATCGACAATCAACTTTAAACATCCAAAATTAGCAAAAAAATGAAAAAATTAGAAATGAAATTGCGCTCAATGATGGTATTTCTGTTAATGGCAGGTCTCGTAGTTGGATTCAGTTCATGTGATGATGATGATGACGGTGATAATAATGAACCGGAACCACAGACAGGAAATGTCATTGTAAGTTCGAACATCACTGAAAACACTACCTGGACAAGCGATAAGGTATATCAGCTTGCAGGGCGTATTGCAGTAGAAGATGGTGCAACACTTACTATTGAAGCCGGTACTATTATTAAAGGAGAAGCCGGAACAGGTGCTAATGCAACTGCCCTGCTGGTTGCCCGCGGAGGTAAACTTATGGCAGAAGGTTCTGCCGGTGCTCCTATCATTTTTACATCTATTGCTGACGAGATCACACCTGCTGACATTGCCGCCGGCAACTTCAACAGTCCAAACCTTGACGCTGACATCAACGGCTTGTGGGGTGGTGTAATCATCCTTGGTAAAGCGCCTGTCTCAGCTTCTAATTCATCAGGAGATGTAAGCGAAATTCAGATTGAAGGAATTCCTACTTCTGATCCTAACGGCCTTTACGGTGGTAATGAGCCTGGTGATAACTCGGGTGTTATTCACCATATTTCAATCCGTCATGGTGGTGCCAACATTGGCCAGGGTAACGAAATCAACGGTCTTTCGCTGGGTGGTGTAGGATCAGGAACAACTATCCACGATATCGAAATCGTTGCAAACCAGGATGACGGAATCGAGTGGTTTGGTGGCACTGTTGATGTGCAAAATGTTGTGGTATGGAATGTAGGTGACGACGGACTCGACACTGACCAGTCATGGGCAGGTACGGTTGAAAACTTCGTTGTTATTGCTCCTGCAGGCCACGCGTTCGAGCTGGATGGTCCTGAAGGTACCATGGAGGCCGGTCATATAATTAAAAACGGTACTGTGGTTGCTTCTGATGCTGACTATGGCAGAGAGCTGAAAGACCTGATCAACTTTGATGATAACTCTATCGTTGACCTGCAGAATATCTGGTTTACTGATGTTGTTGCCGGTCAGGCAATCAACGACAAAGCCGGCTCTCCTGATGTAACTTTCATGAACCTTATGATTGATGTACCTGCTGCTGATCTTGCTAACCATTACGAAGGTGCTACAGTTCCTGCAGGGATCACTGCCGGTGGCTCCAGCCAGGCTGACGTATCAACATTTAACTGGACCTGGGCATTCCAGGTTGGCAAATTGTCCGGTTTATAAGCGTATAATCTGAAAGGATTATTGATTGAAGAAAATTGATTTAGAAAGAAATATGAAACAGGCTTGTGTGTGAAAACTGCACAGGTCTGTTTCGTGGTTTAATAATAAAGCAAAAATAAAGTGAAGCATTTCCTAATTGTATTGCTATCAGTTCTCGTTTTTCAGGCTTTTGGCCAACAGGGAACTATCAGAGGTAAAGTATTTGATGATGCAACCGGAGAATCCCTGGTGGGGGTGACGGTATTGGTGAAAGGAACAACCCGTGGTGCGGTAACTGATCTCGACGGGAAATTTTCGCTTAAAATTGAACCCGGAACTTATAACCTCAGGGTATCATACATCTCATATCAAACGGTAACTATAGAAGATGTGGAGGTGAAAACCGGTGAAGTTACCTTGTTTAATAGCCTGCGCCTGAAAAGCAGCACCGAAGAGCTTAATGTTGTGGTAGTAACAGCAGAAGTAGTGCGCTCTTCTGAAACAGCGCTGACAACCATCAAAAGAAAATCAACATCTATAATGGATGGTGTCTCCTCCGAGAAAATGAAACTTATAGGCGACGGTAACGCTGCAGAAGCAGTGAAAAGAGTTACAGGGGTTTCGGTGGAAGGAGGCAAGTATTTCTACGTGCGTGGCCTTGGCGACCGATACTCGAAAAGTATGCTTAACCAGGTAGAGATCCCCGGCCTTGATCCTGACAGGAATACTGTGCAAATGGATATTTTCCCTTCATCTCTGATCTCAAATATGACAGTAAAAAAGAACTTTACAGCAGACCTGCCTGCTGACTTTACCGGAGGGCTACTCAATATCGAAACCAAAGATTTCCCGGATGAGAGAATTTTATCATTGTCGCTGGGTGTTTCCTATACTCCCTCCATGCACTTTAATCCTGATTACCTTACCTACGAGGGAGGCGCCACTGATTTCCTCGGCTTTGATGACGGCACCCGTGCTTTGCCTGAACTGGCTGAGCAAGAAAATATACCTACACCTATTAACCCGGAATATACCACTTCGGAAGTAAATGACTTTATCAATTCTTTTAACTCAACCCTGGGAGCAAAAACTCAGATGAGCTTCATGGATATTAGTGCCGGTATATCAGTGGGAGATCAAATAGACCTTAATAAGGATGATGAGGATAATTCACATAAGCTGGGATATATTTTCTCTGCTACCTATAAATCGGATTACGAGTTTTATGATGATGTTACCTACGCGGAATATCAGCGATACACTGATCCCTCAAAATATGAGATGCGTTATGCTACTATTCAGGAAGGGGAAATGGGTGAATACAGTGTTTTAGCCGGTTTGCTTGGTGGTGTTGCCTACAAAACCAGGCTTTCAAAATACAGGCTCACAGCCATGCATCTGCAAAACGGAACCAGCCGGGCAGCGCAGTTTGATATTGATAACAACGGAGCTGCCATCGGGCAGTCGGGGTATTTTGCCAGGTCGAATAACCTGGAGTACAATCAGCGTTCGCTCACCAATGTGCTGTTGAATGGTAAGCATGTGCTGAATAAAACCGGCTGGGAGATAGACTGGCGGCTGTCACCCACCATCTCCGTGTCCAACGACCCGGACATCCGTAAAACAGCGTTTACGATTTCACCTTCAGGAGTTTCTTTTGATGCCGGTGCCGGCGGAAACCCATCACGTATCTGGCGGTATCTTAATGAAGTGAATGCTACGGCTAAGGTAGATGTGGTTAAAGAGTACAGGTTCAATAAAGAGGATGCAAAATTCCTGTTGGGGGCAAGCCATACCTATAAACAACGTGATTACGAGATACTGTTTTTTGATGTGCAGTTTTTTGGCGGGCAGTCATGGGATGAACCGGACCCCAACGATGTACTGGATGATGACAACCTTTACCCGAACTCGCCAAACAGTATCTATTACCAGTCGGGCAACAGTGATCCAAACCCCAACCAGTATGCTTCCAATATAAACAATACTGCTTTTTATGTATCAAATGAATTGGAGCTGTTAAAGAGCTTTAAAACCATTTTGGGCGTCCGTTCCGAGTATTATGTGCAGCGCCATACCGGTCGCGATCAGCAGTGGGCAAGTGGCGATACCATAGGAGGCCGCAATCTGGATAACGAAAAAGTACTGGAGTCACTCGATTTCTTCCCCTCTGTGAATCTGATTTATGCCATCAGCAATAAGCAAAATCTTCGTGCATCCTATGCACGCACTATTGCCCGTCCATCATTTAAGGAACTCTCTTTTGCCCAGATACTCGACCCCATCTCAAACAGGATTTTTAACGGTAGCCTGTTTCCATACACGGACTGGGATGGATCACTTACTGAAACCCGGATCAATAACTTTGATCTGCGCTGGGAACTGTATTTGAAGAACGGCCAGCTGTTTTCTATTAGCGGATTCTACAAACAGTTTGATAATCCTATCGAGCTGGTGCGCATCCCACAACAACAAACCAGCACCGAGTATCAGCCTCGCAATGTTGGCGACGGGCAACTCTATGGTGTGGAGCTGGAGTTTAGAAAAGACCTGAATTTTATTTCACCTCTACTCACAAATTTCAACCTGAATGGCAACTTTACCTATGTAGAGTCACAGGTTGAAATGACAGATGCTGAGTATCAATCGCGTAAATCGTTTGAGCGTGAAGGGCAGGATATCGGCAGAACAAGACAGATGGCAGGACAGTCGCCTTATGTCATAAACGGAGGTTTTACCTACAGCAACCGTGACAAAGGTGTGGATGCCGGGGTTTTCTATAATGTCAAAGGCTCAACACTTACCATAGTGGGAGCAGGATTGTTTCCCGATGTTTATACAGAACCGTTTCACAGCCTGAATCTCAGTTTAAATAAAAGCTTCGGAAAAGATCGCAAAACCAGTGTTGACCTGAAGGTTTCCAACGCGCTGAATGATGAAAAACTGGTGGTTTACCGCTCATACAAGGCAGAGGATCAGATATATTCCAGGCTTGATCCCGGCTTTGCGATCAGTTTAGGATTCAGTCATGAGTTTTAACCGGCCATGCTGATGGTTTTCAGCAGCTGAGTGTCATTAATGGTTATCCCGCGGTTGGTAACCATTATGATGTTATCCTTTTTCAGGTCGGAAAGCATTCTTACAGCGCTTTCAGTTGACATACCCGCCAGTTCGGCTATGTCTTTACGGCTGATGGACGAAGGAATGTATTCCGACCTGAAAACATCTTCCATCAGGTAAAGCAGGATTTCTGCTATGCGTCCCAGTGATTGTTTGTTGGCGATGCAGGAAAGCCTCCTGAGGTGATATTCGGTGGTTAGGCTGTACCATTCCATCACTTTGGCTGCAAAATCAGGGTTGTTGGCTATTATTTCTCTTATCACAGGCTTTTCTATCATATACAGGGTAGAAGGGATGAGTGCTGAGCCTGAAAACAAGTAACGATCATTTCCATAGAGCGATGTAAGTCCGATAAAATCAAAAGGGGTAACGATCTTGAAGTTGAAGCCTTTTCCCTGCACGCCTTCCAGGTAATTTTTGGTAAGCCCGTCAGTAAGCAGCATCACATAAGAGCTGATGGCACCCTGCTTACAGATGGTTTCACCTTTTTTAAAACTCACTTTAAACTGCATCAGCTTTTCTGTTTCTTCATCCGTTAGATTAAGGCTTTTAAGCCAGTTGGTGAGTTTGTTTTTCTGTGCCTGGTTACCGTTAGGTTTGATGGTGTCAGCCTGCTCCAGCTTTTCGATGGAAGCACGTAAACGCTTATACAATATAAAGCTGCCGGTTTTTTGAGCAATGGTGGCCAGTAGCTTGTGCTCCTCGGGCAGGAATATCCCTTTCTCTGACCTCACCGGCTTTACATAGGCTATGGTGATGCTGCCTTCGGTTTTATCCTCAACCTTAACAGGTGAAGATAATTTGAGCGCCGTGTTGATATAATTTTTACTGCTAATCTCATGATCCTGCCACAGCAGTTTCACTTCACATATATCAGAATAGCGGAATCCGCCCGGTATGGCTTCCGTTAGCTCCTTCAGG
>JBEPXQ010000139.1:0-5345 GCA_041641835.1 Bacteroidales bacterium | reverse complement strand
TATGATAATCGAACACGTAATCGCCGATTTCATAAATCGTTTGCTTGTCCTCTTCCTTGATTTGTCCGGAGCGCTTCAGAATGGCCTGGATACGGAGATTCAGCTCTTCAGTACTGAAGGGCTTGGTGAGATAATCATCTGCACCTACTTTGAATCCCTTGATCCGGTCTTCCTTTAGAGTCCGGGCTGTCAGGAAAATGATCGGTGTGGTCTGATCATGCTTGCGTAATGATTTGGCGATCTCGAAACCGTCAACATTAGGAAGCATAATATCCAGAATGCAAAGATCATACTTTCTGCGGTTGATCTTTTCCATCCCGTACTGACCGTCTTTCTCAAGGTCAACGGAGTAACCTTCATTGTAAAGGAAGTCTTTTAAGACCTCTCCCAAATTGGGGTCATCCTCTACTAACAGAATCTTAATTGGTTTTTCAATCATAATCAAACATTTGGGTCAAAAATACGACAAATTTCAAAAAAGTCAATTTTTTTTTATAAATTCATCAATTTATAATTGGTAAAAAAACACTAAAACACGTCCCTTGTTCAGGCACACTTTGAATATGAACCCGTCCGTCATGCTGTTCTATCATGGTTTTCACGTAGTAAAGCCCTAAACCAAATCCACTTTTTCCCTGCTTTACATGCTGGGCCCCACGATAAAACTGGTTGAAAATTTGTTTTTGCTGCTCGGGTGGTATCCCTACGCCATTATCGCAAATTTCCATGTGAATTTTATTTTTACTGTCATTATCTGTGCTGATATATACTTGCGGGTCCAGATCAGAATATTTCATGGCATTATCCAGGATGTTTGTCAAAACATGAACGATATGTACAGGGTCAGCGTAAATCATGCTGCTATCTGCCATCAGGTTTATTTCCACTTTTGCATTCGCCTGCTCAAACTGCAGGCTCATAATTTCTGTTGCTCTTCTGATGAGATGGTGTAGGTCCACCTGCTCCTGGCTAAGGGTTAATTCTGCACGATCAATCACTGCCATCCCCATTAGCTTTTCCACCAGCTGCCGCAAGCGCAAATTCTCATCCCTGATTATTCCAAGGTAGCGCATCAATTTATTGTCTTGGCTTTCGCGGTGTTCCTTTATCAGAATGTCAGAAGCCATATTAATTGTAGCTATGGGTGTTTTATATTCGTGGATCAGGTTTTTAACGAAATCCATTTTTTCGCGGGTGATCCTTTTTTCTTTTCGTAGAAAAATGACAGTGCGGATAAAGGATGTAAAGATGACACCGATAAGGATCAGTGAAACCAGCAACCATAATTTTATCCGGTTGAGTATTATTCCCGGGCGGATATCCATATTCACGAGTAGCAAAAGCGGATAGGGTTTGACGTTGCTGCTGAGCGAAACAAGAAAATCAGGATTTGTTTTTAATTGTTCAGCGTCGTGGGTGCCGGCAATTATATGTCCGCTTTCTTCAGTTACCAATGCAAATGAATAGGGCTGGGTGAGGCCCAGTGCCTGCATGTTATTTTGAAGAACAGAGTCAACAGTAGATGTATTGAGCAGCCTGGCAATATATTCCTTTCTTTTGTTTGCAGGAAGCGTATCTGGTAGTTGGGCATTTTGCAGCATGATGAGCTGGTCGGCGGACTTATGAATGGCCAGGTTGATGCGGTGTTGTTCTCTTTCGTAACTTAATTCCCATGCCACATCAAGCCAACGGAGCTGGCTTGCCACTACCCCGGCAACGGATATGATCACGATTATTGTCAGTATTTGGAAAGAGTATTTCTTTTTCATTATTTAGATTTAGTCTAAATTAACCTAAGCTTAACCCGGACTTAACTGTAAAAGCCTGTTTTAGTTGTTAGTTTTGTCAGGAACCAAAAATAAGGAATTAATATGAGAACAATGATCAACGCTTTTTTTATCCTGTCACTTATTTCAGGGCTGGCTTTTGCAACTCCTGCCACTGCTGTTGTTGCTCAGGGTGTGGATATAGTTTTACTCTCTGATGAAGATCCCGACAAGAAAAATAACAACGAATGCTGCAAAGATAAGAAGCAGGAGGAATGTTGCAAACACAATGAGAGTGAAAAAAAGGAGTGCGCTGAAAAAAAGGAATGCAGTGATGAATCCAAGGCAATGAAGACAAAGACAAAGCAGGAGTGTAAAGAAAAAACTCCCTGCAATAAAAAAGAATAGAATAATCGGTTTTCTTGGTTTTGATTTTTTGGGGATGGACTTTTAGGAGTCCATCCCTTTTTTATTCACCTAAGCAAAAATCATTATTATTGCTTTTCCTTATTTTTGCTGAAAAAATCAGTATATGATCAGCTACCCAAATGCAAAGATAAATTTCGGCCTTTATATAACAGGAAAACGAACAGATGGATATCACAATATTGAATCTGTTCTTTGGCCGGTGCCATGGAAAGATATACTTGAAATAATTCCCGCCACTGATCAGCGTTTTTCATTTGAGCATAGCGGATTACAGGTCAAGGGTGACATTAATGATAACCTTGTGGTAAAAGCCTGGGAGCTGATGAAAGAAAAATATAAGCTGCAGGCTGTGCATATTCACTTGCACAAAAACATTCCCATGGGCGCAGGGCTTGGTGGTGGATCATCCGATGCTGCCCACACCATAATATTGCTGAATAATCTTTTTGGTCTCAAGCTGAATGTGCGCACTATGCAACGGCATGCATCCCGCCTTGGAAGCGACTGCCCGTTTTTTATTGATGGCAGAGCGCACTTTGTGGCAGGTACAGGTAGTTTGCTGGCGCAGACACAGGTTGATCTCAATGGAATGCATATTGGAATAGTGAAGCCAAAGGTAAATATCTCCACCGCGGAAGCCTACGCTAATATTTTATCCGTCCCGGCTCCTGCAGGCTGGGAAAAGCCAGGTCATGATCCTGCTGACTGGAAAAAGCAGGTGCGAAACCAGTTTGAGGATTATGTGCTTGAGGCGCATCCTGAAATCAGTCAGATAAAAGAAAAATTGTATCATTTGGGTGCTGATTATGCCAGCCTTACCGGAAGCGGTTCGGCTGTATATGGCTTGTTTCAGGAAGCCCCGGACATGATGTCCTGGTTTCCTGCAGAGCATTGCTGGCAAGGGCAGCTCTAGATTATTTGGGTGCAAGCCTGATCAATAAAAGCCCGATGATAGTGAATATTACATTGGGCAGCCATACAGCTATCCATGGCTGAAGGTCTGATTTAATGGCAAAGGTAGTGGATACCTGCATGAACATGATAAACGCGAAGCTGATGCCCAGGCCTGCGGCCAGATGCATACCGATGCCTCCCCTGGTTTTTCTGGAAGATAATGCTACTCCTATTATAGTAAGCACAACTGTTGCAAAAGGGAAGGCTATCCGCTTATGTTTTTCTACCTTATAAACATTAATATTTCCTGAACCTTTCCGCTCCTCTTCCTTTATGAAGCCTCTTAATTGCTTGTAGTTAAGCACCTCAACCGACTTTACCTGATGGGTGAAATCATCAGGTTCAAGCGGCATCACTGTGTCTGCCTTCACGCCATGAGTTAACTCCTGTCCGGCAGGAGTGATCGTGCGTTTAGAGTAATTTTCGAGCAGCCATTTCTGCTCCAGGCTGTCCCAACGTATGTATTCGCTGGTTAGCTTATACCTTAGCCCCTCTTCCCCAAACTGCTCGTGTGTGAAGCGGAAGCCGGTATTCGACTGCTGGTTAAAACTCTGCACATATACAAAATCATTTTCACTGGTTTGAAGATGAATGTCCTTTTCCCGGGTGATGCCGCCACCATGGATGTACTTATTCTCAAACTCCAGACGGTCTTCATTGGCATTCGGGATCATGAAATTTGCCAGGTAAAAGCTGATGAGCGACAGAAAAAAAGCCGACAAAAGAAATGGGAATAGCATTCGCCTGAAAGATACACCACTGGCCAAAATAGCAATGATTTCAGTGTTGAACGCCATCTTACTGGTAAAAAACACAACAGCGATAAAGGTGAACAACGGGCTGAAAAGGTTGACGAAGTAAGGAATAAAATTAAGGTAATAATTAAACACGATTTCATTGAAAGGTGCATCCTCTTCAATAAAATCATCTATCTTTTCTGAAATATCAAATACAATTACAATAAGGATGATCAGAGCAATTGCCAGAAAAAATGTGCTCAGAAACTTTTTTATGATATACCAGTCTATCTTCTTCATTGGGTCTTCAATAATAAACACTGATTAGCTGAAACTATTGCGCGTTCATTCAAAAACATCTTATAACCTGTTTTGCAGCTTCGGAACCATGCTATTTTTCCATTGGGCAAAATCACCATTTTTAATGTGCTCTCTTGCCTCTCTCACCAGCCAAAGGTAAAAGGCAAGGTTGTGAATGCTGGCAATCATTGGTCCCAGGCTCTCTCTGGCAGCAAATAAATGCCTCAGATAGGCCCTGCTGTAATGGCTGTCAACAAAAGAAATGCCATTAGGATCGACAGCTGAAAAATCATTTTCCCATTTTTTGTTTTTTATATTGATAATGCCTTCGGAAGTAAACAGCATGCCATTACGCCCGTTTCTGGTGGGCATCACGCAGTCAAACATATCCACTCCCAGGGCGATGCTTTCCAGAATGTTGGCGGGTGTTCCCACGCCCATCAGGTAGCGTGGCTTATCAGCGGGCAGAATCCCACATACCAGCTCAGTCATCTCATACATCATCTCATGTGGTTCTCCCACAGAAAGGCCGCCTATGGCATTCCCTTCCCTGCCGCGTGATGCAATATATTCTGCTGATTTTGCTCTCAGATCTTTATACACGCTGCCCTGCACGATGGGGAATATGGTTTGGCTGTAGCCGTATTTGGGTTCTGTGCTGTCGAACTGCTGAAGGCTTCTGTCCAGCCAGCGATGGGTGCGTTCCATGGATTCACGGGCGTAATCATATTCGCAGGGATAAGGTGTACACTCATCAAAGGCCATGATAATATCCGCACCTATGCTACGCTGAATGTCCATCACGTATTCCGGGCTGTAGAAGTGCCTGGAGCCGTCGATGTGCGACTGGAAGTTCACGCCTTTTTCCTCGATCTTGCGCATGGCTGCCAGGGAATGTACCTGGTAGCCGCCGCTGTCAGTAAGTATCGGCCGGTCCCAGCCGTTGAACTTGTGTAGCCCTCCTGCTTGTTCCAGTATATCCAGGCCAGGGCGCAAATATAAATGGTAGGTGTTGCCCAGAATGATCTCAGCATTGATGTCTTGTTTTACATCACGTATGTGTACGGCTTTTACTGTGCCGGCAGTGCCTACGGGCATAAAAATTGGGGTTTCAATCTCCCCGTGCTCTGTAGTTATTCTGCCATACCTGGCACTGCTT
>JBEPXQ010000138.1:0-5362 GCA_041641835.1 Bacteroidales bacterium | reverse complement strand
CTGGAAGAATATGATTATAAGCCTGAAATATGAATAAGTGGCTGAAATACCTGGTTTATGTATCAGTAATTTTCCTGGGCTGGTACCTATGGAAAGCGAATATTCTCCACGTGCCGGATATTCAAAATTACGGCTTGTTAGCTGTTTCTCTTATACTTCTTTTTTTAGGCTACCTTACCAAAAGCAAAACCTGGCAGGTAAGCCTGCAATCCAAATCAGTTAATATCGGCCTGCGGGATGCAGTGGCCTCAACAGGCCTGGCGGAGCTGGGAAAATATATTCCCGGTAAGTTATGGGTTATCCTGGGCAGGGCCGGATACGTTTCGGGGCATTACGATATCAGCACGAAACAAGCATCGGGGATTTCGCTGGTGGTGCAGTTTATCACCATCTGGTCAGGGATACTGGTGGCATTAGCAGGGATCGTGTTTATCCGTGTTTCTGTGGAATGGATACTGGCCTTATCGGCAGGCTGGCTGGCACTTACCTTCGCGCTATTTTTCCGTCCCTGGCATAATTTCGCCGAAAAGCTTCTGAAAAAAATAAGAAAAAAAGACACCAAACTTCCCTTTATTGACATCAGGGAGGTGAGCGGCATACTGCATTGGTTTTTTATTGACTGGCTGGTGCGCATGAGCGGCTTTTACGTGCTGCTTTTATCCATTAGCAACAGTGAATTAAGCCTGGCTATAGCAGCAGGTTACCCGCTGGCCATCACGCTGGGAATATTGGCTGTGATAGCACCGGGAGGATTGGGTGTGAGAGAAGGGATTTTGATCGTATGGTTCCAGGCAGCGGGATTTGACCTGGGCACCTCCACCACCTTAGCTGTTAGCAGCCGGCTGTGGGCACTTTTGGGAGAAGTGGGCGTTTTTGTGCTGGGAATGCTGATGCAAAGGAAATAAGCGCCTGAATTAAGAGATTTAAACTGACCTGCTCTTTAATTGATCATAAATCAGCAAAGCCTGCTGCAGGATTTCTTCAGAATACTCTTCCCGCGGTTTTCTTTTATTCATGAATGGCTTGTAATCCGGCAGTGCTGCTTTTATTCCTGCTTCCTGAAGCACAGCATTTACCGTATCTTCCGGCTTCCTGCAATAGGAATTATAATTAACCAGAACAGTCTTCGGATGATCAATATTCAGCACATATCTGTAATAATTTATCCAGATTTTGATCCAGTAATCCAAAGAAACCTTATCCCCTGTAACTTCTTCTGAATCATCGAACATGAACGGTTTTTGGTTTATCCCGAATTCATGATGCCCAAGCCAGTTCATATATTCCAGCACAAAAGTATCATCAGCCTGCAGCTGCTGATAGTAGCGGTGCTTTTCCAGCAGGGAAGCAGCATGTGCGAGAGGTTCCCGAAAAAGAATAACCATCACAAAGTCATTATTAAGTATTCTTACCGACTTGTATCGGAGTATAAAATTGTTATTCTTAGCCAGATAAATGCTGTTGTTATCATTCCTGATGATGCATTGGTAGTCCAGGTAATCATGGTAATCCTCTTCTGTCAGGTTATATTCCCGCAGGCATGCTTCTTCAATGTAGGAATCATCAGCCTTAACCTTAAAGAAGTACTCCTCCAGTGCTTCATTGGATTCCAGACCTATCTTTATTCCATCCTGATGGCTTCGCTCCTTTAGCTCTTTGGTTTTGGGCTTGTAAAATTTTTTCCAAATGTTAGGGCAAAGCAGAAAAGGCATATTCCCGTAATTCAGTGATGCAAACCCCTTAATCCTTGAAAGATCATTCATCAGGCTGGTTGTGCCAGCCCTCGCCAATCCGGATATGATAACGAACCTGGGATTTCTCTCCAGCTTTTTCCGTTTGATCCTTTTGCGGTCCTTTTTAAATAGGCTAAAGGAAACATTATAATTATCCAGTGCCATGTGGTGAAGCAAGCGGGAAAGCCCGGAGTAACCTGATTTATCCTTTTTAGCTACAGGAATAACAAACGCCAGGGTAGCCCCAAGCGAAACAGCAAGAATGGCATAAAATGATAAGAAGTCCTGATTTTGGCAACCGTTTTCTGCTATGAAACAAAAAACCAACACCGGAATGCAGCCAGCAGCTATAGCCAGGATCATAGCAAGCAGCATCTTAAGCAACGAAAGCATCAGCTGGTTTGTGCTCTCTCCTATCTGCTTAATTTTCTCATCTTCATCCTCAGCTGATATCATTCTATCAACCAGTGACAGGCTATGTTCTGCCAGATTATAAAACACAAACCTGAAGAGACGCAGCACCAGAGCCAATATAAAAAAGGCCAGAAACAAAACTGAGTACCAGATCATCATTTGTTGTTCTTCTTCTTAAAAAACCTCCTGACCTTCAGCCATAAAATATAGCCAAAAGCAAACAGTACAATTCCACCAATAACAAATATCAGTATAATGGTTCCCACTCCAAGGCCGGGGCCTATGTATAATAAGCTATTCATAATTTTTTACTATTCTTGTCCAGTTAGGTAAATGATGATACCCCTTATGCTGTGATTTAAATACATTTTTATAAACGACACTGTCATTTCTGATCACCCATATCAGACCGGTATTCTGCTCTTCTACAAAATAGGTAAACGGATCGATAAAGTCCATCAGACCTTCAGTGCGTGAAAAGATCTGATTTGCTCTGAAAACAGAGTCGCCTACAAATGAAATGCTGTCGTTGGTGAAATCATACCGGATAATGTTAGAGTAGAAGTCGCCGGCTTCTGCAAGTCTCGAAGAATCTTTTGGGGGAGCCTTGCCTTCCCCTGCAGTAATCGTATAATAGTTATTGTTGAAGATCATGAGCGTATTGTCATTGTAGATATCCACATCGTGCTGACTTATAAAAGGCCCTTCGATGATGTCAATAACTTTATTTGTTGAAGGTCTGTAATGTATTATAAGCGAGGGCTGTCTGAGGCTGATAAACACATCATGTTTATTGAAATAGCGCGTGGTTTTAAGTGCCGGTTCCACATCATTCAAGTGCAGCGGATCCTTAACATTGGTTGATTTTAGAATATAACCTTCCAATCCATTTTCCACTAATATTTCAGTAATGGATTTATTGAATAACACCTCACCGGTTTCAGGATCAATTTTGGATATATAGTTGTCGATGTAGAACATGGTTTTACCTTCCAGCTTATATATTCCGGTGGCGTGATAAACCGGGGCATAGGCACAGGTCCAGATATTGCTGTCGCTGTCGAAATTCATTGCATGGTGAGCCCATACATCATTTTTTATCCAAATGCGGTTTGAAAGGGAATCGATTCGCTGAAGCGCTTTTCCCTGGTAGGAAAAGATCAGGTGTTTTCCAGGCAACAGCAGCGGGTTTTTGATCCTTTCGGTGATAAGATGAGGATTATCGACAGTCCATCTGTGAAGTACGGAGTCATTTTTTAGATTCACCAGGTCGATGGCCCTGGTGGTATTATCTAATGAATAGGTAGTAAGTACAGTTAAATTAGAGTCGAGCCTGTTAACGGGTTCAAAGCCTTCAGGGGTTTTAATAAACGTTTCAGGCAGGCTTTTAACCTGTTCCACAGATTTGTTGAACATATCCGGAAAGGTCATCATAAACTCCACTGGCCCGTTCAGGAAACCAAAATCTTTATCTCCTTTGGTCAGGTGTGAAGCCATCCACCCGAAAAGCGACAGTATAAACAATGCAATAACGGTAAAGGAGAATATTTGAAGTGCTTTTTTCATAAAACTGGATCACGTACTACTCTTTGCAAAACTAAAACTATCTTCTAAATCTAAAAGCAAAATTTTATTTAACCTTGATCTTATGTAATCTACCACTTTAAAGCCCTGATATTGTGTGCTAACAGGATTACTGAGTAAAATAAATATTCAATATTCTAATTTGCCGAATTAAAAAAATATAAATTACTTTTGAGAATTATAGTAAAGCATCGATACATTTAAGATTATAACATGGATATGGTGAACGTACAAAATGGCACAGGATCTAGAAAAGATGTTTCTATCATAATTTCAGCATATAATGAAAAAGCAGTGCTAAACAACTTAAAAACAGCAGTTATAGAAGCACTGCACGGTACAGATTTTGACTATGAAGTAATATTTGTAAATGATGGAAGTACAGATGGTTCTGCAGAAATAATTTCCAAAATATGTACTGAAAATTCAAACTTTAAGGAAATTCACTTCTCTACAAATTTTGGCCATGAGGCTGCTATGATTGCAGGTATTGATTATGCCAAAGGTGAGGCTGTGATATGCATGGATGCTGACCTTCAGCATCCGCCAGGTAAAATTCCGGAAATGCTCGATAAGCATAAAAATGGCTTTGATATAGTGAATATGGTCCGATCGGAAAATGATGACGCGGGGATATTTAGCTCATTTTTTTCAAAGATGTTTTACCGTGTTATTAATGCAATCTCTCCGGTTAAGCTTTTGGAAAATGCTTCTGACTTTTTTCTGATTTCCCACCGGGTGGCAGCAATCCTACGCAATGATTTCAGAGAAAGGAACCGGTTTCTTAGGGGATTTATCCAAATCATAGGTTTTAAGAAAACTAGTATAGCTTACAAAGCTTCAAGCAGATCGCATGGTAAGACCAAGTATTCCTTTCTCAAGTTAATTAAATTATCCCTTAACGCAATTGCTTCTTTTTCAAGATTACCCTTGCATCTTGGCATAGGAGCGGGTGTAATTTTCGGTTTATTTTCTATAATCGTTGGTATTTATTCAATAATAATGCACATGCTGGATTCACCTCCTCCAGGTTATACTACCCTGGTTGTTTTGATCAGTTTTGCATTTTCAATACAATTTTTCCTGATCGGGTTTATTGGGATATATGTGGGTTATAACTTTGAAGAGTCAAAAAAACGACCGATATATATTATTGAAAAACAAAATGTCCTGGATAAAGAGTTAGTAAATGATTAAAAGAACACATGCTCCTGATGATTTGAATCAGAAACACTATAAGCGTAAGGCGGTATTACTTTCGTTGCTTTTAGGACTTCTTTTCTTATTCATATTTTATCATTCAATGCTGTTAAATCCCAATGATTATCTTTATACAGACTGGGGGGATGGCATTAAGAATTATTATACCTATGCCTGGCACGTTAAATATGATACCTCATTTATCCATTTCAGCGGGATGAATTATCCTTATGGTGAGCTTCATCAATTTACCGATGGTCAGCCATTCCTGGCTAATGTTGTAAAGCTTGTTGGAAAAATATTCCCGGGAATAGAGGAATATGCTATTGGTATATTAAACCTTTGCATGCTATTATCTTTTGTCCTGGGAGCAATGGTGCTTTCAGCTATTTTCCATGAATATAAGATACCACCAGTTTTGAGTGCTATTG
>JBEPXQ010000137.1:0-5354 GCA_041641835.1 Bacteroidales bacterium | reverse complement strand
CAGGTTTTTAACCGCGTACTCCAGCGCTGCATTATAATCCAGATCAGTTGATGCTTTATCAGGTTGAATTGGGTCTTCATAACCCATCCTGTTAGCCCGCGCCCTCTCTTTTTCCATATAGGCCCCGCGAACAAATTTCACCCCGTAAAAATAGCCTTGATCCCTGGCCTCTTTGATGCTCTTTTTTAGAAAATCCAGCCTGTCCTTCCGGTACATCTGCAGCGTATTAAAAACAATCGCTTTATTCTTATTGTATTTGCTCATCATTTCTGTCACCACCTGGTCGATATGTGACTGGAAAGCATAATCTTCAGCATCTATCATAATGGGAACATCATTCTCAAAGGCCGTTTTGCACAGTTTATCCACCCTCTCATAAAATAATTGCTTTTCCTTTTTATCATTTTCCGACAGGGGTGAATCAACTGAAGCTTTCTGTAACATCAACGATTCACCGAAAGCAGTGGGCTTAAAAACTGAAAATGGTATGTTATCATCCTGTCCGGTGTTCTTAATTGCCCGAAGAGTTTCATCCAGGGCTTCCTGTATGGCTTTTTTATCTTCAGATCCTTCAACCGAATAATCCAGTATGGATTTGACATTATATTTTGCCAGCAGATTAACCACTGGTTTACATTTCTCTATAGTCTCACCTCCCACAAATTGCTTGTAGATTGTTGGCTTAATAGCCCATTTCACAGGAAGGCGTGTCGATAAAGCAATGTTTGTTAGGTGCTTCCCTGTTTTCACCACAGATGGATTAGATAAAACGCGAAAAAGGAATGCGGCCCGTCGCAGGTCACGGTTTGATTTACTGCGGAAGGCAATCCTGGTATTTTCAAAGTCAGGCATTTTCCTGGATTTTTATTTGATAATATTAATTTCAGAATCCTGTTTTTCTTTCCCGGCCGGCAGGTCTCCTCTGCTTTTTATACCTTAAAAACACTACTTTTGTTCAAAAATTGACACAACAGATGTATAAACAGATCAAACTCCTGGATCATTACATCATTGCCGGGCCCGAGGCCACAGATGTTTTCAGCGCGCTGTTCAGCAGCGGAGACTACAAAGACAGGCAGTTTTTCTTACTGGCCGACAAAAATACTGAAAAGTTTTGCCTGCCCGAACTGATGAAGTTTATTCCTGATAACATAAATGTACCTGTTAAGGTTGTGGAAGCAGGTGAAAAGCACAAAAATCTTAATACAGCCGAAAGCCTCTGGCAGTTCCTGGTTGATCATAAGGCAGATCGTGATTCCGTGCTTGTGAATCTCGGAGGCGGTGTTATTACCGATATAGGCGGATTTGCCGCTTCCACTTTCAAGCGGGGTATATCATACATCAATATTCCCACTACGCTAATGGCCATGGTGGATGCAGCCATAGGAGGAAAAACAGCTGTCAATACAGCAGGCATCAAAAATGCAGCCGGAACGTTCCATCAGCCTGATTCGGTTTACATTTACCCCCGGTTCCTAAACACACTTCCCCGGGAGCAGTTATTATCAGGCTATGCCGAAATCCTTAAATATGCACTCATCATGGATCGGCAGCTGTGGAGCATAATGCGGAATAAACCCTTCGATGAATTTGACTCCCTGGAAGACCTGATAACGTTTTCGGTTTTGATCAAAGCAGAAATAGTAGAAAAAGATCCGGCGGAAAAAGATTTGCGGAAAATCCTTAATTTCGGCCATACATTCGGTCATGCATTTGAAGCTTTAATGAACAGACGTGGAGAAAATATTACCCACGGTCATGCGGTAGCTGCCGGTATCATCTGCGAAACCTACCTTTCAGCAGTGATTAATGATACAGAAAAAGAGCTTTATCAAGAAGTGAAGCAAACTATTTTAGGCAACTTCAGCAAATTAAAACTAAGTGAAAATGACAAAAATGATCTGGTGGATATTATGCTTAATGACAAAAAGAACAAGCAAGGCAAAATAAATTTCTCACTGCTAACTGGTTCAGGAAAGTGCCGCTACGATCAGTTTGTGCCAAAAGAATTAATTATAGAATCATTGAATAATTACTTATTATGAACAGGGTAAGAATTAAGGCCGGGCAAACGCTCACTCCACGTCCAGTGATAGAGTTACCGGCATCAAAGAGCATCAGTAATCGGCTGTTAATTTTACATGTCCTCTCCAATGGTTTGGTGTCCATTTCAAATATTTCTAAAGCTGAAGACACCGTAATGCTAAGAGACATACTTATGAACCATATTTCAGGTGACCGGCAGTCCGGCACCTATTATTGTGGTAATGCAGGTACTGTGCTGCGGTTTCTCACCGGATATTTCGCCTGCCAACAAGGCACTTACACTCTGGAATGCAGCGAAGAGATGAAACGCCGCCCTGTTCATCCACTGGTTGATGCCCTTAGAAAGGCTGGTGCGAAAATAGAATACCTTGAAAAGGAGGGCTTTCCCCCTTTAATAATAAAAGGAAGAAGGGTTTTGAGCCCGGTAAAAACTGTAATAGATGGCAGTATGAGCAGTCAGTTTATTTCAGCTCTTCTGCTTAGCGGCTTCCAATACGGCCTGGACCTGGAGATTAAAGGAGAGAGAGTATCCTGGCCCTATGTGTTGATGACGCTAAAAATACTGTCAGGTTGCAGGATAAACCATCAGTTCAGCGACAATAGCATTCTGATACCTCCGCAAACACCCGGAAATGTTACCATAAATGCTGAATATGACTGGAGCAGCGCTGCTCCCTGGTATGTTTATACAGCTCTGCAACAAAAAGGATTCAGTATTCTAATACAAGGACTTAAGAAAAACAGCATACAGGGTGACTGCTTTTTATATAAATTCTTTAGCAAGTTAGGAGTAAACAGCAACTTCAGAAAAGGAGGGGTTTTAATAAAGAAAAGCAAGGAAATCAGGGATGAAGTATTTAAATTAGATATGCATAACTATCCTGACCTGGTGCCCGCTATACTCGTGGCCTGTGCTGCAACCGGCAACAGCGTCAGTATGACTGGAGTTGAACACCTTAGCATCAAGGAAAGCGACAGAATTCAAGCCATGAAAAATGAGCTGAAGAAACTGGGCACCACCCTGGATGTTATTTCTCCGAATGAAATATTCCTGAAACCCGGAGAAAGTGAACCTAACAACAGGATCACCATAAATACATACAACGACCACAGAATCGCTATGGCATTTGCCCCAATTGCTTTTAAATATCCGCTTAGCATCGAAAATCCCAATTGTGTGGCCAAATCATATCCTTCCTTCTGGGAAGAATTTGAAAAAGCGGGCTTTACACTTGTTAATGAACCTGCTAAATAAGGAAGTTGTTACTCACATAAATTAATTGCACATTTGTAATTCAAAGAACACTATATGCCACTATTTAATTCAGTGATTTCCTGGATCATGAAAAAGCGGATGCATCAGATTGAGCTGTTTGTCCGCTATCCTCATGATGTTCAGGAAGAATGGTTTCAACGCCTGATCAGTGAAGCGCGATATACAGAATGGGGGAAACATTACGATTATTCCTCCATAAAAACCCGGCAGCAGTTTCGCGAAAGGGTTCCTGTAAGTACTTATGAAGACTTGCAGCCCTATATTGAGCGCATCCGAAAAGGAGAGCAGAATATCCTGTGGAACACGGAAATCAGGTGGTTTGCCAAATCCTCGGGGACCACGGCCGGGAAAAGCAAATTTATTCCTGTTAGCTCCGAGGCTATAGAGGAAACACATTTCCGCGGAGGAAAAGACCTGCTGTCATTCTACTGCACAAATTTCCCTCAGACCAGGCTATTCGACGGGAAAGGCCTGGGACTCGGCGGGAGTCACTACATCAACGAATACGATAATGAATCCTTTTACGGCGATGTTTCAGCCATTATAATTCAGAATTTGCCATTTTGGGCACAGATAAGCCGCACACCAAATATGGAAGTGGCTTTGATGGACCAGTGGGAGGAGAAGATTGAGCGCATGGCCGATATCACGATCAATGATAATGTTACCAGCCTTGCCGGTGTACCATCATGGGGCCTGCTGTTATTACAGCGTGTGCTGGAAAAAACCGGCAAAACAAATATCCGTGATGTGTGGCCGGATTTTGAAGCCGTATTCCACGGAGGAGTTAATTTTGCTCCTTACCGGCAGCAGTTTGCCAAAATATTACCTCCTGATATTAATTATGTGGAAAATTATAATGCTTCCGAGGGATATTTCGGAATACAGGATCGGCTAAATTCTAATGAGCTGCTGCTGATGCTGGATTACGGCATTTACTACGAGTTTATGCCTATGACAGAGGTGGAAAAAGAAAATCCGAAGACTCTAACGCTGGAAGAGGTGGAAACGGGTGAGAATTACGCTATGGTTATTTCCACTAATTCCGGTTTATGGCGATACATGATCGGAGATACGATCCGCTTTACATCAAAAAATCCTTACCGGATTCAGATAACCGGACGCACCAGGCATTTCATCAATGCTTTTGGAGAGGAGCTAATTGTTGACAATGCAGAAAGGGCGCTGGAAATTGCCTGCAACAAAACCGGTGCTGTGATCAATGAATACACAGCTGCCCCCAGGTATCTTGGTGAAAAAGAAAAAGCTGCACATGAATGGCTGATCGAGTTTCACAGGGAGCCAGATGACCTGATGTTTTTTACTGAAACTCTGGATACTGCTTTAAAATCCATCAATTCTGACTATGAAGCCAAGCGATACAAAAGCATGATGCTTGAACTGCCTGAAATACACAAAGTAAAGAAAGACACTTTTTATCTCTGGCTGAAAAATAAGGGAAAGTTAGGAGGGCAAAACAAAGTGCCGCGGCTTTCGAATAACAGGAATTATATCGAAGAAATAAAAAAAATGGCCGGATTATGAAAAAACTGGTGCTCCTGTGTGCTATTATGTGGGCAGTGCACCTGCCTATGCATGGCCAACCTGTAATTAAAGGTGATTTTGATAACTTTTTTATTGATGCTCTGGGTAATTATTACACTATCGCCGAAAACACGATCATCAAATATGATAACCAGGGAGTTGAAACTGCCCGCTATACCGACTTTATAAATGGCAACATCAGCAGTATAGATGTTTCCAACCCTCTTAAAATTCTGGTTTACTTCAGGCAGTTTGACCAGGTAATTTTTCTGGACAAATATTTATCCCAAAGCTCTGATTTGATGGAACTCACTGATCATGGCATTATTTCCTCGGTGCTGGCTGCCAGTTCATATGACAACGGGATCTGGGTTTATGATCATTCTGCCGTTCAGCTTGTAAGACTGGATGAGAACCTAAATATCAGTCATCAATCGGGTACTACCTTGTTCAGTCCTGAAGACGAATACCGTTTTCTGCAGCAGTC
>JBEPXQ010000136.1:0-5380 GCA_041641835.1 Bacteroidales bacterium | reverse complement strand
TATTGTATTTTTTATTGAGCGAATCAGCTGTTATGCAATAAAGCCAGCATAAAAACACGAAGAGGATAAGCAGGAATACAGCAGTGTAGAAGTAATGAAAAGGAAATCCAAGAAAAACGGTATCAGTCAAAACGGATTGGTTGTGAATAAGATAGTCCTCAAATATGCCCTCCAGCCTCATTATCTGCTCCTGCGAGAGTTGCTGCGGATAATCATTGCGCAGTTCTATGGGCAATATCCTGATCCTTACGTCAGATTTCTGAAGCCCCAGCATTGGAGCAGCATAAGCCTGCAGTCGCAGTTTAGCCTCCATATATCCGGGATCCATTACATCAGTGGTGGTATCTTCCACTGCTTTGAACTTGTTAATTTCATCTGTCAGGATTTGTTGTCCTTCCTCCCCGGCGATATTAAAAAATGCCCAACTCATGCTTTTTTGCAGTGTTTCGCGCTCAGCCGGGCTAATAAAAATTTTTGCCAACACCCTGAGGTTAATCCTGGCAAACTTGCGATAATCCTCAGCTGAGGCATCTTCTGAAAACACGGAACCTTTAATGGTCTTGTAGGTTACGAAGGCTGGTTCCGGAGTGGGCTTTTCAAGCACTTTCAACAGTATTTGAAAACCAAAGACAGCCACAGCCCATATGGAAATCATCCAGATCACCATGTTGCGGTTTGCTTTAGTTCGTTTGTTGGAAGGCTTGAAAAAACTGGTGTGATACTCTTGTTTTTTCTTTTCCATACGTGAAATTTGGGTTTGCTTATTACCGGTTAAATATAGGCTACAATCCGCCCTGGCACAACCCATTCACACTATTTTTTTCGCTGAGAACACTGTTTGTTAGCGCAATCGCAATAATAACAACCTAAAATGACATGTTAAACAAACGGTTATAAGGAAGTATGATATATAATTTTTATAGATCTAACAGGTCGATCGTGTAAACCTGTCTAGTATTTGCGGATTTTCTAATTTCCGGCTTTTCATTTGCTATTGCCGGTTCCAGGACAATTAGCTAAGGCTGTATTGCGGCAAAAAATGTAAAAAAAGATATCTTTTCGTAATTTATAATACTCCAAAGTTTTAATCCGTTAAATTCCTTTTTTCAGCCACTTAAATGCGGTGATAGATAAGCGCTATTTTTACAACCCTTACTTCCGATCATTTTTCACTAAAAAAAAAGCCCTGCTCACCTTAGCAGTCAACAATAATGTGGAATTATCACCCGTTGTTAATTCTGTAACAGCTAAAGTTATAAAAACAATTAAAATCATAAATAAAATGGCAGATTTAAAATTCAGGGTAAATGCAGAGAGTGCGAACCCTACAAAGACAGTAGTAAAAGCGAGAGACTTTGAACTGATCGTGGATGAACCAGCAAGCCTGGGTGGAAAAGATGAGGGTGCTAATCCGGTAGAATATTTGATGGCCGCTTATGCCGGTTGTCTAAATGTGGTAGCACACTTGGTGGCAAAAGAAATGAATTTCGAATTAAGAGGCGTTAAAATTGATATCGAGGGTAATCTTAACCCTGCTAAGTTTATGGGCATGTCAAACGCAGAACGATCAGGATTCAAAGGGATTGTAGTAAACATTGAAGCAGATGCCAGTGCTGATGCTGCAACTCTGGAACAATGGAAAGAAGCAGTGTGTGAGCGCTGCCCGGTTAGTGATAACATTAAAAATGTTACACCGGTACAAATCATGGTTAAACAGACCAGCGAAGCCGCTATTGTATAGTAAAATCAATCTTTTCGGGCTGAGTTGCCGGAAAAGTAAAAATCAACAGCCTGAAGCACAAACCAGCTTCAGGCTTTTTTTTGCAACATTGAAAGCATACTGTTTGAAAACATAAAGTGTCCTGTGGGCATCGAAGCCTTATCCTACTATGGAGAGCGTTGGTCAGGTTTGCTGCCAATCGCGATTAGGGCGGGAAAAACCCATCGAAAAAATTGAATCCCGTCAGGAATAATAAAATTCTATGATCAGATCATAAAAAAAGGCCCATACAGTTTGCACAGGCCTTTTCGCTTTGTGACTCCGGGAGAAGTCGAATCCCCAACCTTCTGATCCGTAGTCAGACGCTCTATCCAATTGAGCTACGGAGCCGTGTTTAGCGGGTGCAAATATACACAATATATTTTAACCAACAAGCTTTTTGGCTATTTTTTCACATTGCACTCCAATTAACTTACTATCAGCCCATCAGATACTGATGTTTGCTAATTCACGATCGCTCAAATGCTTGCTTTAAAGCTTGAACAAAGCTGTTTTAAACTTTGTTAATCAGGCGAACGATTAACAGAAGAAATCAGATCATGGCAAAAGAAAAAAAATATTCAATAAAAGACACCGACAAAGAAACACTGCAAAAGTGGTATCACCTGCTTACTCTGGGACGACAGATTGACGACAAAGCACCCAATTACCTAAAACAGGCACTGGGATGGTCGTATCATGCGCCTTATGCCGGACATGATGGTATCCAGCTGGCTATAGGCCAGATTTTTGAAAAAGAGAAAGATCACCTTTTTCCATATTATCGTGATATGCTCACGACGCTCTCAGCCGGATTGAGCACTAAAGAAATTTTAATGAACGGTATTAGCAAAGATGAAGATGTGGCCAGTGGTGGCCGCCATATGTCAAATCACTTTGCCAAGCCGGAATGGAACATCCATAATGTTTCCAGCGCAGTGGCCAATCACACGCTGCATGCCGTTGGAGTAGCGCGGGCCATCAAGAAATACAAGGGAGAAGGCGTGGCCATTAGTTCGCACGGAGAATCCTCGGCAGCCGAAGGATACGTGTATGAAGCCATCAATGGTGCCAGTCGTGAAAAACTGCCTGTAATTTTCGTGATGCAGGATAACCGCTACGGCATATCGGTGCCACGCGAAGACCAGACAGCCAACCGGCGTTCCTCAGATAACTTCCGCGGAATCCGCAACCTGCATATCATTCACTGTGATGGCAAAAATATCTTCGATTCCATGAATGCCATGGAGGAAGCAAAAAAGCACGCGAAAGAAAAACAGGAACCGGTAATCGTGCACGCCAGCGTGGTGCGGATGCGCTCCCACTCAAATAGCGACCGCCAGGAACTTTACCGCGATGACTATGAACTGGAAAAAGCCCAGAAGATGGACCCGCTCAAGCGCTTCCGTAAAGAACTTATAGACGCTGAGATATTCACCGAAGATGATCTGGACAAAATGGACGAGGAGGCAAAAAAGGAAATATCCAAAGAGCATAAGAAGGTGATCAGGATGGATGACCCCTCGCCTGAAAGCATTCATGATTACGTGCTGCCCGAGCCATATAAGCCTGAAAAATACAAGGCAGGAACACATGAATACACCGGCGACAAGAAAAAGCTGGTGGAAGCACTGAATGAAACACTTAAAGCCGAATTCAGGCATAACGAACACACCTACCTCTGGGGGCAGGATGTGGCCTATAAAGAAAAAGGTGGCGTGTTTAATGTCACCAAAGGGATGCTGCAGGAATTTGGCAACGAACGCATCTGGAATGCACCTATAGCTGAAGATTTCATTGTAGGTACGGCCAACGGCATGAGCCGTTATGATGAGAAAATCCACATCGTGATAGAAGGGGCCGAATTCGCGGATTATTTCTGGCCGGCAATGGAGCAATTCGTGGAAATGACACACGAATACTGGCGCACCAAAGGCAAGTTTGCACCCAATGTGGTTATCCGCCTGGCTTCAGGTGGTTATATCGGGGGCGGGCTGTATCATTCCCAGACTATTGAGGGAGCCATGAGCACCTTCCCGGGCATCCGCATTGTTTACCCTTCTTTTGCAGATGATGCCGCCGGACTGTTACGCACAGCCATGCGATCCAGTGGCCCTACCCTTTTTCTGGAACCCAAGGCACTTTATAATGCACCACGTGCTGCCACACCAATTCCTGATGATTTCGAGGTTCCTTTCGGTAAAGCAAGACTACGCCGCGAAGGCAAGCACCTGAGCATTATTACATTTGGCAATACAACACATCAATGCATGGACGCTGCTGAAAAACTGGCTGAAGAAAACAACTGGGAAGCTGATGTAATTGACCTGAGATCGCTCATGCCACTGGATAAAGCTTCAATTATTGACAGCGTGAAAAAGACCAACCGTGTGCTTCTGGTGCATGAAGACAAGGTACATGCCGGATTTGGCGGCGAACTGGCAGGTATAATCGCTGACGAAGCATTTACATTCCTGGATGCTCCCATAAAACGGGTTGGTTCTACATTTACCCCGGTTGGATTTAATCCGATCCTGGAGCAGGCGATCCTGCCCAACAAAGATAGGATTTACGATGCCGCCGTGGAAATTATGAAGTTTTAACTCTAAGAGCAGGCAGTAAAGCTGCTGCGACAAAATCATTAAATATAAAACCCTGGTAGAAGTATAATCTATCAGGGTTTTATCATATAAGAATTTAAGTAGTCGGCTGCTGATAAATCCAGGCATTCCGGCAACTACAAAATAACACTAATTACTGTAGCGGATCCATTTCCAGAGCTCCTTGTAATTTACTTTTTTGCCATACATCAGGATTCCTGTGCGGTAGATCTTTCCTGCCAGCCATACAGCCCCGATAAAGGTAAGGATCAACAGCCCGAGTGACAATGCCAGTTCCCATAGCGGAACATCAAATGGGATACGTATCATCATCACCACAGGAGAGGTAAACGGAATGATTGAAAACCAGAAGGCCACCGGTCCGTTAGGATTTTGAGTAATAAATGACGACATGATTATGGCCAGGATCAGGGGCACCGTTATGGGGAGCATAAACTGCTGCGTATCGGCCTCATTATCCACGGCAGAACCTATGGCAGCAAACAACGCAGCGTAAAGCAGGTAGCCAAACAGGAAATACAGCAGGAATGAACCCAGAACAAGCGGCCAGTTTACGTTCCTTAATCCCTGTGCCACGGCAGCAAAGCCCTCTTCTTTCTCAAAGGCATCTGCTTTTGTGGCTGCATCAGCTCCCTGTGGGACCAATGTTCCGCTGTCGCTGATCACTTTCTGTTGGCCAGCGGTAGGATCAAGCAACTCGGGACTTGTGTATCTTACCCCGGCTATGATGATAAAAGTAAGTACAATCCACAGCAGAAACTGAGTGAGCCCTACCAGGGCAACACCAATGATCTTGCCCATCATCAACTGGAAAGGACGCACTGAAGAAACGATCACCTCCACTATCCGGCTGGTTTTTTCTTCCATTACACCGCGCATTACCTGCGATCCGAAGATAAATATAAAGAAATAGATCAATAACCCGCCGACCAGGCTCAGGCCCATGGTGAGAAAGGCCAGGCTTTCCTCTCCACTTTCTATATCCCTTGCCTCAACCTTA
>JBEPXQ010000135.1:0-5385 GCA_041641835.1 Bacteroidales bacterium | reverse complement strand
CATAACTCTCCAACAAGAGTTTTACTACACAGGAACCGGTAATCTGCTTATTTTATATGAGAACCGTTCAAATTACGGAGTATATTATGAACCACAGTTTGAATATTCAACCCGGCTTAACAAAACAATCTACGACTATACCTCCTCGTCAACAATTTATTCTGGTCATACCACGAGCTACCGTCCCGATATCCAACTTGGCGTGGCATCTGCCAGCTCAAACGATCTTTCGCTAACGCAGTGGGTATTTCCTACCCAGGGTGCTTCAGGATCTCCGGCAACCCCTGTTATTATCAAGGTAAAAAATACCGGATCAGCCGCTCAAAACAATTTCAGTCTAAAATATTCCATTGATAACGGTAACAACTGGGTAACTGAGAATTACAGTGGCACCCTCAACAGCAACAGCGAGATAACCTACAGCTTCTCAACCCTTGCCGACCTAAGCTCTGCCGGTGTTTACAATATGATCGCTGCTGTATCTAATACAGGGGATACGTTAAATTATAATGACACCATCAGGCAGGATGTTTTAATTTGCTCAGGTGCACTTTCAGGAACTTACACAGTTGGAAATTCCGCTACAGATGATTTCTCCAGTATAAGCGATGCCATAAACCTGATAGGCAGCTGCACAGTTTCCGGACCAATAACAATTAATATAAAGCCCGGCACTTATAATGAGCAGCTAAGGATCCCCGCCATAACCGGAGCTTCTGCAACCAATACTATTACACTGCAATCGTCCACCGGTAATGCATCAGATGTGATTATAAGTGCCAGCCCGTCCTCATCAAAAAATTATGTGGTTTCGCTTGATACTACCAGCTATATTAAGCTTAAAGACCTAACACTATCACCTGCAGGAGGTGCTTATACTACTTCTGTAAGGATAAAAAATTCCAATAGTGTAACTGTTGAAGGTTGCTATATGCAATCAGTAAACAATCCGGCGAATACCTCAAATAATCATTCTCCCATATCAATACAAGCCACTGCAAGTGGTAAAGGGCACAATATTACGCTGAAAAATAATACCATTAAATACGGGAATTACGCTATATATGGCGATGGTTCAACTTCATCACACATTGAAAACCTTACCATCAGCAATAATACCCTGATTGACCAAAAACAGGAAGCTATCCGAATTAATAGAGGTGACTCTGTAATTATAAAGGGGAATGAAATTTCCGGCAGCATTGAAATAGCAACAGCAATATACCTGAATCAGTGTAATAATTTCATGGACATCACAGGCAACCAGATAGCTGTTAGCAATGGTAACGGTATATACTTGAACAACTGTAGCGGAAGCTCTTCCGAACCCATTTGGTTAAATAATAATTTCATTTCGGTAACAAACATTACAAATTACAATAAAAGAGGTATTCACATTTACAACTCAAGCTTTGTAAATGTTGATTTTAACAGCCTTAATTTGTTGGGTAGTTCAAATGCTATAGGAATTGATTTTTATAATGCAGCTTATTGCAACCTGCGTAATAATCTTGTGATAAACCAAACACAAGGGGTAGCTGTGGATGCACAGTATGGTTCCGGTATTATTACGGGAGATTATAACAACTTTTATACGGCAGGCTCAACCCTGGCTTATTGGAATGGTAGTAGCAGTACCATAAGCCAGCTGAAAACAAATAGTGGTAAAAATCAAAACAGTATCAGCAGCTTTGTTACATTTTATTCTGATGTTGACCTTCATACCAACAATTCCACTGTGAACAATATGGGCACTCCGATTGCAGGAATAACCACCGATTTTGACGGACAGACCCGAAGTACTTCAACCCCTGATATAGGAGCAGATGAATTCCGTATTCTCCAGTATGATGCCGGGCTGATAAGCTTTAATAATATTGGCAACTTATGCCCGGGGCAGTCAACACCGCTAAAGGTAGAATTGAAGAATATGGGCTATGGCACTCTCACTTCAGCAATAATAAACTGGAAAGTAAATGATACGCTTCAAACTGCAAAGACCTGGAATGGTATCCTGCCTGTTGGTACTAAGTTGAATGTAACTCTTGGCAATAAAAGCCTGCAGATGGGACAGAGTTACGACTTTGAAGCCTGGATTACAAAAGTAAATGGTGTAGCCGATTCAAACAGCTATAATGATACGATTAGGGCTAATAATATCACGCCGGCAGTAGGTTCAGGAACTTATACCATAGGAAGCAGCTCAACTGCCGACTACCCCACCATAGAAGCAGCCATCACCCAGCTTAATAATAACGGCGTTTGTGGTGCAGTGGTGTTTGAACTTGAGAGCGGAACCTATAACCGGCAGATTGATTTTGGCAATATACCTAATGCCAGCAATAGCAATACTATCACATTTAAATCGCAATCGGGTAATGCCTCCGATGTTATTATTGAATATGAACCAACCAGTAGTAGTTCCGATTATGTGCTACATTTCTCAGGAGCATCACATATTGCCTTCCAGGATCTTACAATTAAAAACAAGAGCAGCAACTATCTGCAGGCAGTTTTAATCGAGAATAACTCCTCTCATCTGGAGTTTGACAATGTAATATTTGAATCTGTTAAATCAAGTTCATTTAGCAATTACGATGTATTATTTGAGGTTAATTACTGCTCGGATATCACTGTTAAAAACAGCACTTTCCCACCTGCATATACCACTCTTAACATTTATGGCAGCTACAATAATAAACTTCAAAATATTAAATTGATAAATAATACTATTATTAATCCTTACAGATTTGGTATTAATGTAACCTATGCGGATAGCGTGATTGTTGATGGTAATATTATCACCTCATCCACACCCACCTATAACATGGCGAATTTCATCAGGATGGTTGATTGCTATACGAACATCAAAGTTGTTAATAATATAATTAAAATTCATGGTAGCAATAGTGCTGTGGGAATATATTTCAATGATCTCTTTGCCGGCTCTTCAGCAAACAGTGGTTTAATCGCCAATAATTATATACTGCAAAGCTTGAATAATCAGGTATCGTATTACGGTATCGAAATAAATGATGGTAATTACCTGAATATATACCACAACACTGTTAAGCTAAATTCCACTTCATCCAATAGCAGAGGCCTATACTGCCGTTATTCGGATGATGTATATGCTAAAAACAATATTTTTGATGTGAACAAAGGTTATGCTGTAGATATCTATAAATATTATTCTGATGATGTTTACATGGACTATAACAATCTTGTCAGCAATGAATACATAGGTGAATATAATAATAATAATTATTCTGATATAGCCTCATGGAAAACCGCTGCGGGCGCACCAAATTCCATGTCATATACTCCTTCTTATGTTAATCCTGCAGATTACCACCTTTATGATCTGAATTTAAATAATGCAGGGACACCTCTAACTGAAGTCTCTACAGATATTGAAGGTGATGCAAGAAGTTCATCCACCCCGGACATAGGAGCAGATGAGTTCAATGTTAACAATTTTGATGTTGCAATAACAGCAATTACATCCCCATCAGACACTACAGGAACAGGTAGCAGAGACGTGAAAGTAAAAATCAGGAACTGGGGACAGATTCAGCTTGCTACCGCCACCATCAATTGGCAGCTCAATGGTACTGCACAAACAGCCTACAGCTGGTCAGGCTCACTGCCATCCCTGTCGGAAAGTGGTGAATTGAATATCGGAAGCGCGAACATTAGCAGCGGAACCAATACAATAAAAGCGTGGGTATCATCTCCTAATGGAAATACTGATCAGAATAATGCCAATGATACATTAACCAAACAAGTTCATGGCATGCTCATTCCTGTAATGGATGTTACACCCAACCCGCTAGATACATCTGTTACTGTTTGTAATGATTCACTTACTTTACCCCTGACAATTAAAAATACAGGACAATCTGCACTGAGTTATGAGTTTCAAACCATAAGCTCACCCTATGATAGCATCAGTACACTATACTATAACAGTACAGGTGCTTTCACAACACATACCTTTACTAATATAAATCAAAGCACAGATACACTTAAACTTATCATCACGGTAAACGGAGATTTCAACGGTTACTCTGAATATATAGATATTTATCTGGATGGAGTTTTGTATGCAACCTGGGATCCAGGCGATCATCAAATAGATATTACCAAAACCTTTAATATCGCAGGCTCTTCGCTTGCCGGTTATTTATCCGATCAAACTATAACTGTAAAACTTCAGAATTCATCACAAGTGAACACCGGATTTGGTACTATGATGCATAAAATCCAGGCACTTGCTGATGGATTAAGCTGGGCTTCAGTTGCAGGTGCTGACAGCGCAACTGTTGCTACCGGAGATTCATCAATAGTAAACCTGACGCTAAGCTCTCTGGGGCTTACAAATGGCACATATTCCACAAACCTGAAGGTAAACACGAATATACCCGGAAATAATGTTATTAATATTCCTGTGAATTTTCTGGTGAATGGTACAGCGCAGTTAACTTTCAGCGATACTGTTCTCAGCTTTGCATCCACGCATATTGGAGTTACAAGCCATGATAGCGTTACCGTTAGCAATAGCGGATGCTCAAATCTTACTATTTCAAATGTAACATTCAGTGATACCGTGTTTAAAACAACCCAGTTTATTGACACGATAACACCCGGCAATTCCAGAAAGTTTGGCTTCACCTATACACCTCATTCAGCAGGAACAGATACTGCTACTGCTTACTTCCACACCAACACAGGCGTTATTCAGTTGCCTGTAACAGCTGTGTCAACCACCCCGCCAACTCTAACAGTTACACCGGATACCATTGATGTAACCATTAACAATTGCGGAGATTCAACTATTGTAAACCTTAAACTGGAAAATAGCGGCTCAGGAACTTTAAATGTATCTATGAAACCTTCCGATTCATTGAAAATACTTATGCTGACTTATGGTAATTATTCCACAACTCGTAAAAACAATTTTATAAGTGCAATGGGTTATGATTTCTCAGAATACACGATTGAGGAATTTTATTCTTCATCAGCTGCTCTTACCCAAAACAAGATCAACGCATTAAACCCCGATATAATTGCTATTCCATATTTGAACGACTCTTACAATACTAGAAATTATATAGCATATATTTCAAGTGCTCTGCAGAATTACGTTTCATCAGGAGGTACTTTGTTGATGGCGGGGCAATCTAATTCATATCTACTGAACAATACGGGTATATTTACAACTACTTACTCGAACTACTCTCTTAACAAAACATTGATAGTCGTAGATCAAACAGACTCCATAACTCAGGGGCTGGGATCAAGTTTCTATACCTATGATTATTTTGATTATCATAACTTTAATCATGCTAACCTAAAACCACTCATAAATTACAATAGCTATAA
>JBEPXQ010000134.1:0-5425 GCA_041641835.1 Bacteroidales bacterium | reverse complement strand
TTAAGTAATAACCTTGAAGCGAAAATCAGAGACCGCCAGGATACCGTTAGCGGCACCAGGAAAATAGTTTTAATTAAAAACCTGAATGCTAATATGGGTTACAATCTTGCTGCTGATTCTTTGAACTGGTCCACTTTAAGAATAAGTGGAAATACGCGGTTATTTGATAAAATTGATGTTCGATTTAATGGCAATTGGGATCCTTACGCGATTAATGATAAAGGACAAACTATTGATGTGCTGGAGTGGGACAGAAACGGCAGACTTTTCAGAAGACAAAATAACAGCTGGATATTTGATGTTTCCTACAGATTCAGTTCCGAAACGCTTTCCCAAAATCAAACTACAGAAACCGAGGTAAAGGAAGTAAACCCGGGCTTAAAACAGGGTGAAAATATTCCGCCCATGGAGAATCAAAACCCGGCCATCGGGCAGTCGGCAGACTTCACCAATAAATGGGATATCGGGTTGCATTATACACTCACGCATAATATTGATTATTTAAAGTCAAAACGTAAAACTGAATATGAAACCATTCAGTCGTTAAATTTTGACGCTAATGTTCAGCTTACGGAAAACTGGAAAATAGGGATGAATTCGGGTTGGGACTTTGAAAATAGTCAGATTACCTACACTTCTGTAAACATATATCGCGACCTTCATTGCTGGGAGATGATGTTCAACTGGATCCCATTCGGATTCAGGAAAAGCTATAACCTTACCATCCGGGTTAAGGCTCCGGCCCTGCAGGACCTGAAGCTCACCAAGCGCAAGAGCCACCTGGATTATTACAATCCCTGATGAATTTACTGGTAGATCAGGTTAACTATCCTGGAAAGCCATTCGGCGTCTGTCTGGTCAAAAGAATCCAACTCCTTACTGTCAACGTCCAGAACAGCAGCCATCATACCTTTATCATCATACACCGGCACCACCACCTCTGATTTAGACCTGGAGTCACAGGCTATATGTCCGGGAAATTTCTCTACATCAGGTACCACTACAGCTTCCGAACCGTTTACTGCAGCCCAGCACACACCCTTATTTTTCTGAAGCTTCATACATGCCAGCGGCCCCTGGTAAGGCCCTACGGTTAACTCGCCATGTTCAAGCAGATAAAAACCTGTCCAGAAAAAATTCTTCATTTTGTGATGCAGCACGGCACAGGTACCGGCCATGCGTGACAAAGGCTTATCACAGGTATGAAAATGCTCTTGCAGTTGCCTGTAAATACGTTCATACCTCGCTGCTTTCTTTTTATCCATACGCTTAAAGTTAGTAAATTGAGCGGCGAAGATAAATAATCCTGTTATTTATCAAGCTCAAGGTCTTTAAACACGTGGGTGTATTTACCGGCATCCTCCCCATAGGCCTCTACCTTTTTTCCGTAAATACGATAAGTGCTTTCTTCACCTGCCACCCGGGAAAAACAAACTTCATATTTATGGTCGCTTTCGTCCTCCATTTCAACCTTCACCAGGTCACTATGTGTGTCACAGTCGAGTGATGTCTGGCACAGCGGGCAATAAAAACTAAACTTATCACCCACATCAAACCTGAATGGAAGCTTATTCTTAGGTCCGTATTCTCCCAGGCGGGTGCTCAGCTGTAGCAAAGCCCTGTTTTTGGTTTCATTTTCAACCAGAAAAACGATGTTTCCATTTTGTGATAAAACACCTCCGCATTCGGGACATTTATATTTCTGTTCCATAATTGCTCCTTTTTTTGAACTTAAATATATAACAAAATTGCCTGGATAGCAAGCTAAAAAGTTGCCAGCGGGCAGCAATAAAAAAAGGCAACCTTGCCAGGGTTGCCTATGGAGAACAAATCTGTTTCAGTGAATGTTTAAAACTGCTCAAGTTCCACTGTAAAGTGCCTCATGATAGGTGCCTCACGAATAATTTTAAGCCCACTGGATATCTCTTCACGACGGTCAAACACATTTTTCAGTGCAGCAGCTACCACATCCATATGATTATTGGTGTAGGTGCGTCGCGGAATGGCGAGCCTCAGCAGCTCCAGGTCGGGATATCGGTTTTCGCGGGTATCCGGGTCACGGTCAGCCAGTAAAGTGCCTATCTCAACTCCCCGTACTCCTGCTTCCAGATATAATTCTATAGCCAGTGTTTGTGCAATGTATTGTTCCTTCGGAAGATTCGGCAGGAAGCGTTTAGCATCCACAAATATGGCATGTCCGCCAAAAGGTTTCTGCACCGGAACACCATATTCGGACAGCTTTTCACCCAGGTAAGCCACCTGACTAATACGAGTATTAAGGTAATCGTATTCTGTACCTTCCCTGAGCCCTGCAGCAAGTGCATTCATATCACGACCGGACATACCCCCGTAGGTTACAAACCCTTCAAACATGATATTATAAACGCTGGCATTTCTGAACCACTCTTCGTGACGTGTGGCAATGAAACCACCCATATTCACGATAGCATCTTTTTTCGAGCTCATTGTCATGGCATCAGCATAGGTGAACATCTCCTTTACGATTTCCTTCACGGTCTTGCTTTCATAACCTTCCTCACGCTCCTTAATAAAGTAAGCGTTTTCAGCAAAACGGGCTGAATCGAAAATCACGGGTATATCATAATGTTCTCCCAGTGCTTTAACTTCTTTCATGTTCTGAAGTGATACCGGCTGTCCTCCTGAACTGTTACAGGTAACAGTTACCACTACGAAAGGTATCCTCTCCTTTGGATACTCCTTAAAAACTTTTTCCAGCTTATTCAGATCAAGATTTCCTTTAAAAGGATGAATCAGCTGGGTGTCAAAAGCTTCGTCAATGGTACAATCGATAGCTTTAGCCTTACGAAATTCGATATGTCCCTTGGTGGTATCAAAATGGGAGTTTCCGGGAACCACATCACCTTCTTTAACAAGGCTCGAAAACAATACATTTTCTGCTGCACGCCCCTGGTGAGTGGGTAAAAAGTATTCAAAGCCTGTTATTTCCCTGATGGTATCTTTCAACTTGTAATAAGAAGAAGCCCCGGCATAGCTTTCGTCTCCAAGCATCAGCTCCGACCACTGCTTATCGCTCATGGCGCCTGTGCCGGAGTCAGTAAGCAAGTCAATAAATACCTGCTCGCTCTTCAGGTTAAAAAGATTGTATTTGGCTTCTTTAATCCATTGCTCACGTTCCTGGCGTGTGCTTTTCCTGATGGTTTCAACCATCTTTATTTTATAAGATTCTGCAAATGGTAAATCCATAACTATATTTTTTTAAAAAAAAGTAATTTGAAATAATTAGAAAACCGGCAGGTGTCACCGGCTAAAAGCGGAAATCAGCAATGAATTAAAAATTCATCCCTCTTTTTAATATTGAGGTATAATCGCAATACAGATGCACTAAAATAAAATTTCATGATAACCCAATTTACATCCGCTGCAAAAATAACACATTTTTTATTCTTCACTGATGTTTTAACAATTCTAAATAAGCCCCTAATTACATAATACTGTGATTGCAGCATATTTGCGCTTGCTGTTTCCCGTTTTGATCAGTAACTGATGATGAAAACCTGCTACCTTTAAAATGCTTACTTTTGGAAATAAAACAGCAATGAACCGGATTCTGATATTTTCTCTTTTAATGGCATCAGTCATTCTTCAATTCAGCTGCCACAAACCTCAGGTAAAAATCAACGGAACGGCTCAGGGAACCTATTACTTCATCAGCTACTTTGATGCGGAAAACCGTAATTTGCAGCCGCAAATTGATTCTATCCTGGAGGCCTATAACAGTTCAGTCTCCATCTATGACTCTCTATCCGTTATCAGCCGATTCAACCATAATGAGAAAGGAGTTATCCAGGACAGCATTTTTCTTGACAACCTGATGATTTCGCTTGAAGTATCAAAGGCGACCGGTGGATATTTCGACCCTACAGTAGGCCCGCTAGTAAATGCCTGGGGCTTTGGTTTCAAGAACAGTGGCCGTGCGGATACACTACAGTTTGACAGCCTGATGCGATATATTGGCTATAACCTCATGGAGATCCGGGACGGGAAAGCAGTAAAAAAAATACCACAGGTGGAGCTGAGTTTTAATGCCATAGCCCAGGGGTATTCGGTGGATATTATTGCTACTTACCTGGAGGAGCAAGGCATCAGCAGTTATATTGTAGATATTGGCGGAGAGGTAAAAACAGCTGGTGTTAAGCCCGGTGGAGAAAAATGGACCGTTGGGATAGAAAAGCCTGCCGGAGATAAGCTTGAAGGACGCAGTGTTCAGTATATTCTTGAAGTTGAAGATATGGCTGTAGCAACTTCTGGCAATTATCGCAAATATTATATTAAAGACGGAGTGAAATATTCACATACCATTGACCCATTGGATGGCAAGCCGGTATCCCACAATCTTTTAAGCGCAACGGTTATCACTGACGACTGCGCCAGAGCAGATGCTTATGCCACTGCTTTTATGGTAATGGGTACAAAAAAAGCACTGGATTTTGTAAAACAGCATCCGGGAAAGAACCTTGAGGTTCTGCTTATTTATTCTGGTGATGAGGGGGAGTTTAATACTGCCATGTCAGAAGGGTTTGGTAAGTATATGGCGGAGTAAAAAAAAGGGGAATGTTTTCACATCCCCCTAAACCAATCAATCACGGGTACTTATCTATCAAGGTCTAGTTTCCTGATATCTAATTTCTGATTTATATGGCTGTCTTTGCTATTTTCACAGCTTCCGGAGCTTCCACAGCCACAGGTGCTCACTGTTTCTCCTGTTCTTGGATCAACAGTGCTGCATTTTTTTTCAAACTGATAGTCTTTCTTGAAAAACATTTTTATGGCAATACCGGCAATTGCTAATCCTATCAGTCCAATTGCAAGCAAAATTACTTTAAGCATTTCATTCTCCTTTTTTGTTATTCAATAAACAGAAAAATCACCGCTTTGTTGTAAGCTGAAATGTATTTAGAAACCCACAGGTGAAAACAGCTGATAAATGGCAATGGAAGCGGCAATGGAAGCATTCAGGCTTTCAGGTTTATTTGAATGGACGGCTGGCGGTATGGTCAGCTTTATGTCAGCATGAGCAGATACTGCACCCGATAATCCATGTGATTCGCTTCCAACCACCAGTGCTATTTTTTTATTTGTTAGTATTTTCTGATAAATACTGTCCCCTTCCATATCAAGACCTGCATACAGGTATTGCCTGTTTTTGCTGATAAAATCAGGCAGATCATGCTCAAAAACATTTACAAATCCTATGGATCCCATGGTGGCCTGCACCACTTTTGGATTATAGACATCCACGCAATCCGGGGAGCAGATGATCTCGCTGATCCCAAACCAGTGGGCTGTACGAATGATGGTACCCACATTGCCGGGATCTTTCAGCGCATCCAACAAAATCAGATTTTCACTCCCGGAATAGCTTTTTACTGCAGGTATTTCCACA
>JBEPXQ010000133.1:0-5436 GCA_041641835.1 Bacteroidales bacterium | reverse complement strand
ATGCTATTTTTCATTCGTGACTATACATTTCTTTATTTCGCAAAATAACGAAACGGTTCTGAATCCACCAAATCTTTTAAGTTAAAGTTTTGGAGTGCTCTGTTTTCCGGCTGTGGTTGCTTGGGTTGTGCAGAATAACTGGTATTCTTACAAAGGCGTTGTAAGCTATATAACACCAGCATTAGTTTTTCTACCTTTAGTTTTCCGCTTGCGGCTACCTGGCCTAATAATTTTTAAAATAATACAGCGGTAATCCCGCTAACAAAACACATACTCAATTGCTACTATGATTATAGGAAAGGCTAAGGGAAAGAAATTGCTTTAATTATTAATGATGCTGAAACGGACCACACTTTTATACACGCTGGGATTTGTGTTGCTATGGAATTCGGGCTTTATAGGCGCGGAATACGGCCTCCCCTACAGTGGACCCTTCACTTTGTTGTTCTGGCGTTACCTGGCGCTAACACTGCTCATATTTGGCTACCTGCAGCTAAGGGATCGCTTTCGCATAATGAACCGAAAAGTGGCGGCATCAAACATGCTGGTGGGGGTTCTGTCGCACGGTGTTTGGCTTTCCTGTGTTTTGGTTGCCCTGGATAACAACGTACCCGCTGGCATAGTGGCTTTGGTGGTGGCACTGCAGCCACTGGCCACAGGAGCACTATCGGGACGTGTTACGGGCGAAAAAACACATCTGCTGCAGTGGCTGGGGCTCGGGCTGGGCTTCGTGGGTGTGGCTCTGCCAGTGATAGCACGTGTGAATCTTGATGGCAGCGCTCCAGTCTTTGCTTATCTACTTCCCCTGGGATCTGTTATTGCCATAACTATAGCAACGCTGCTGCAGCGGCGAATGGAGCTGCGAAGTACAACTCACAAATTACCGGTTGACCTCACGCTTTTTTACCAGAGCTTTGCTACAACATTGGTGCTGGCGATTCCGGCTGCCCTGGCAGAGCAATTATCCACCAACTGGGAGATGGAGTTTATCCACGCGATGCTTTGGCTGGTTATAGCTGTATCACTGGGAGCCTACGCGCTGATGTGGCTGCTGATAAAAAGGATCAACGCCACCCGTGTGGCCAGCCTGTTCTACCTGGGCCCTCCGGTAACCATGCTGATGGCCTGGCTGGCATTTGGCGACAACGTCAGGCTGACGGACATCATAGGTTTTGCCATAGTGTTTGCCGGTGTAATTTTGTCGCAGAAAAAAGCGAAAAGCAGTGAGCGCGAAAGTTCATCAGTAGAATAAAAATCCCAGTGGATTAAAATAAAAGCAGCTTCCCTTACTGCAAATTATAACCGATTTTCTGGAAATCTCGCAATACCAGGTTAGCCGTTAAACAGATCATGTTTTTTATGTACTTTTGGTTCTAAATCCAAACCTGAAAAAAAGCACAGCAAATGCTCTTTCTAATGGATAGAATTACATTTATTGATACCGAGGTTGATTCAAGGTTAAAAAAGGTTTCAGATATAGGATGTATCTATGGGTCAGAACATATACATAGCAGCTCAGTGCATGAATTGAAAACTGTGCTTGGCGAATCTGATTTTATATGTGGACATAATATCATCAGACACGATATTCCCTGGTTACAGAAGTCATTTAAACTTGATTTTTCCCGGCATAAAGTTATTGATACCCTGCATTTATCACCACTGCTATTTCCCAACAGGCCCTATCACAGGCTGCTCAAGGATGACAAACTGCAAACGGAAGAGCTAAATAATCCTCTGAATGATGCTAAAAAAGCCAAAGATCTATTTATTGATGAGGTCGCAGCTTTTTTTGATCTTGATGAAAGATTAAGAGAAATATACTCGGGCTTACTATCAAATCAAAAGGAATTTAAGTCATTCTTTGATTTTACCGGGACTTATAATATTGAAAACGATACAGAGGGCCTTATAAGAGAAAGGTTTTCAGATATGATTTGCGAGCGGGTTAAACTGGAAGAAATAATCCGGGAACAGCCCGTGGAATTATCATATTGTCTGGCTTTGATAAATGCAAGCAGCCGATATTCAATAACGCCTCCCTGGGTTGTTCGGAATTACCCGGATGTAAATCGGATAATGCATTTATTGAGAAACAACCCTTGTTTGCAGGGATGTGGTTGGTGTAATCATCGTTTAGACAGCCACAGGGCATTAGCGGATTTCTTTGGGTTTCAGAAATTTCGCAGTTATGAAGGAAAGCCTTTACAACAAGAGGCTGTAGAAACTGCCATTAATAATGAATCGTTGCTCGCGGTGTTTCCTACCGGTGGAGGTAAATCCCTGACTTTTCAACTGCCGGCACTTATGAGCGGCCAGAATGTACGTGGCTTAACCGTAATAATATCACCATTGCAGTCATTAATGAAAGACCAGGTTGACAACCTGGAAAAAGCCAATATCACTGAAGCCGTGACCATAAACGGATTACTGGACCCGATTGAAAGGCAGCGCTCTATCGAACGTATTGAAGAAGGTGATGCCTCTATTCTTTACATTTCCCCGGAGTCACTACGATCCCGAACGATTGAACGCCTGCTACTTGGAAGAAACATTGTTCGGTTTGTCATTGATGAGGCCCATTGTTTTTCATCCTGGGGACACGACTTCAGGGTTGACTACCTGTATATCGGTGATTTTATAAAATCACTTCAGGAAAGGAAAAGCCTCACGGAAAACATCCCTGTATCTTGCTTCACTGCTACTGCCAGGCAAAATGTCATTCAGGATATAAAAGAATATTTCAGTAAAAAGCTCAACATCAACTTAAAATTACTTAGCACGAGCACTGCTCGTAGTAACCTGCAATACAAAGTTATCCCCAGTGAAAATGATGAGCATAAGTATTTAAGCCTACGCAATCTTATTGATGGCAGTGATTGCCCTGTTATTATTTATGTATCCCGCACCAGGAAGGCCTATCAATTAGCAAATCGTTTGAACGAAGATGGATATCAGGCAAGACCTTACCACGGGAAAATGGATAAGAAGGAAAAGTCGGAAAATCAGGATTCATTTATTAATGGGGATACCAGGATTATTGTAGCGACCTCTGCTTTTGGTATGGGAGTTGACAAAAAAGATGTGGGAATGGTCATTCATTTCGACATCTCTGATTCGCTGGAAAACTACGTGCAGGAAGCTGGCAGAGCGGGCCGTGATGAAAATATTACTGCTGAATGCTATGTGTTATATAATGAAGAAGATCTTAGCAAGCACTTTATCCTGCTAAACCAAACCAGGTTACACATAAAGGAAATTCAGCAAATATGGAAAGCCATAAAAGATCTGACGAGGATGCGCTCAAAGGTATCGGGTTCTGCCCTGGAGATAGCACGGAAAGCAGGTTGGGATGACAATGTTGTTGAAATAGAAACTCGCGTTAAAACCGCTATAGCAGCTCTGGAAGAGGCCGGCTATTTAAAACGGGGCCAAAATATGCCACGGATTTATGCCAACAGTATCCTTACTAAAACTGCACAACAGGCCATTGACAAGATAAATGCCTCAGAAAATTTTACAGACAAACAGCGGATTCAGGCAGTTCGGATTGTAAAAAAACTGTTTTCAGCGAAAAGTAGAAAGCACGCATCTGATGATGAGGCTGAAACGAGGATAGATTATATCTCGGATCATCTGGGAATTGTGAAAGAAGATGTTATTAAAGTAATTAACCTGCTGAGAGAAGAAAAAATACTTGCAGATGCAAAGGACCTGACAGCATTTATTAAAAGAAATGAGAGTATTAACAGATCATCCGGGATAGTGAAATCCTATGCCGAAATTGAAAAGTTTCTGCTAAGCAAGTTTGACGAAGACGAGCAAGTATTTCACCTGAAAGAGATTAACGAACTGGCAGAGCAGGAAGGCCTGGCAAATGTAACCATCCCAAAAATTAAGACAATAATCAACTTCTGGTGCATCAAAAACTGGATTACACGAAAAACCGATACCCATTCTAAAAATCACATAAGGATAAAACCAAGATTAACCACAAGTAAATTGAAATCCTTACTGGAAAAACGCCATTTACTTTCCCGTTTTATCATAGATTTCCTGTTTGAAAAAAGTAATGAGTTTCTCTCCGGTATGGATAAGAACAAAGAGCAAATCCTTGTGGAGTTTTCCGAACAAGAATTAAAGCAAGAGTATGAAAAAAGGAACCCATTATTCCAGGAAACGATTGAGTATAATGAAATTGAAGATGCATTATTCTATCTTTCCAGAATTGAAGCTATAAAAATAGAAGGGGGCTTCCTGGTGGTATATAACAAGCTATCTGTTGAGCGGTTGGAAGAGGATAATAAAATTCGATATAAAAATGAAGATTACGAGCGACTCAGCAAGTTTTATGACAATAAGGTTCAGCAAATTCATATCGTTGGGGAATATGCAAAAAAAATGATCAAAGATTATCAAGGTGCATTGCAATTTGTTGAGGATTATTTTCAGCTGAACTATAGCGCTTTTTTAAATAAGTATTTTAATCCTAATCAACAGAAAGAGTTAAGGCAAAATATTACACCTGCAAAATTCAGGCAATTATTCGGGAGTTTGTCTCCTGCTCAACTGGGCATAATAAAAGATAACACTTCCTCCTATATTGTTGTAGCTGCAGGGCCGGGCAGCGGAAAAACGAGGGTTTTAGTACATAAACTTGCCTCATTATTATTAATGGAAGATGTTAAGCATGAACACCTTCTGATGGTGACCTTTTCGCGGGCCGCAGCCAACGAGTTTAAAATCAGGTTGCAAAAACTAATTGGCAATGCAGCAAGCTTTCTTGAGATTAAAACATTCCACTCCTATTGTTTCGATTTACTCGGAAAGGTCGGAACGATAGAAAAGTCAGACAAAATTATTCAGGAGGCTACCGAAAAAATAGAAAACTTTGAGATAGAACCAAACAGAATAACAAAAACCGTCCTCGTTATTGATGAAGCTCAGGACATGGACTACCAAGAGTTTAAACTGATTAAGACGCTAATGAATAAAAACGACGAGATGAGAGTTGTTGCTGTAGGTGATGATGATCAGAATATCTATGAATTCAGGGGCTCCAGTTCTAAATATTTAAATTCTTTTATAGAACAGAATCAGGCAAAGAAATTCGAACTCAATGAAAACTACAGAAGTAAAAACAACCTTGTTATTTTCGCCAACAATTTTGGCTACACGATAAAAAACCGTATTAAAGAGCACCCGATTGTTGCTCATCAACAGGATAACGGATCAATTAAAATTACACAGCATGCTTCCAGCAACCTGATCACCCCTGTTGTTCAGGATGTTTTTTCAACTGACCTGAAAGGATCAACCTGTATTATGACTCAGACAAATTCAGATGCGCAACAAATAACGGGCTTATTGAATGCGAATAATATGCCTGCTAAGCTCATCCAGACCAATGAAGGGTTCAGCCTTATAAACCTTCTT
>JBEPXQ010000132.1:0-5450 GCA_041641835.1 Bacteroidales bacterium | reverse complement strand
CGGATAATGAAGTGATGGTGATTGATTGTTTTGTGGGTATTTTCCGGACCGTCCTGGAAGCTATTTGCGCAGTTTTAAACCGGTTTGTTGGCTTTTTCCGGCGCTTTGCAGCCTCTCTGCGGTTCTTTTGGCGAAACCGTAGGACCGAATCAAAGGATTTGTTAAATGACTGATTATAGGCAAAGTGATACAGCCAGGGAAGACTTGATAAGGATCCATCACTGTGAAGCTAAACATCTCGGGACGGCTCAAGCTGATAGATGTTTTAACAGGTAAACCCACAAATTAACAAATCTTACTAATATTACTTTTATCTTTGGCCTTTTAACCAAAAAACAAGAATTGATGAAAAGAATTTTATTCACGTGTTTGCTTGCAACAATTGTTTTTGCAGGGAAAAGCCAGGAAATTGAAGCAAAAAGCTGGGGTCCGGAATTTACTTATGTTGATAAAGAAGTTTATGGTGATGTTATTGGAAAGCATAATGAAAGTTATTATGTGGTGAGAAATAACGATGGTAACTTTAGCCTGATGATTTTTAATGAAGAGATGAAACCTGTTATGGAAGAAGGCCTTAACAGGCAGCTTCAGATATCAGCTGGTGAAGAACGTGCACTGCTTGATATCTACATGAGGAATGAGACCATATATGTTGTTACATCTAACGCGAAAACCACTTACGATAGAAGTTTCACGGGTACTACGATACTTGAGAACATAAAGATTTACGTGCAAACCTTCAATATCAAAACATTGAAGTCAAACGATGACAGTCGGTTGATTTTGAAAACACAGGGTGTTAGGTTCAACAAATGGATTCATACTGATGATTATAGCCGTCATGCGTTTATCATTAAGGACAACAATGATAGATTTGTCGCTTACATATTTGATGAAGACCTGCAAAAAGAACATGAAATTAAAATACCTGTCATAGCAGGCTCAGAACATATAGATGTTTCCAGTGCCGTGTTTGATAATGAAAACAACTTTCATCTGGTTTCATTTTCCGAGACCGGAGAGGCTTACTATTCCGGCACTGTTCATTCATATGATGATAACGGTCGTATCATAAAATCCTATAATCTTTCCACGAAAGAAACCAGAGAGTTGGGCTACACTGAATTATCAGTCTCTTCTACAGGGCAACTGGTTTTAAACGCTTGTTTTAATCTTCATAAAAGAAGGAATCTATATAAAAACCACAAAACATCTATGGCCTATCAGTCATCAGGAGAATACCATGCCCGCATAGACCTGCAAAGAAAGCGGTTGCTCTATGAAAAGTTTCTCTATTATGGAGAGGACATGGAGGATATTGTTGAAGATTCTGACGAAAACATGAATATTACCAAAAGTGAATACAGGGGAACAGCAGATGATTACGGGAAATTAAGACTTGCTCCCCTAAGAAATGTTGAACTACCAAACGGCCTTAGCCTTTCTATTAAATATTCCAGGAGAAAATATGATTTTTATTATGAATACAGGGCTTTACTCATTACAGCCTATAGTCAGGAAGGTGAAATTCTCTGGATGAAGAAATTAGATTTTTTCAGAACTACCTCAAGAAAACCTGGCTTTATGAATGATGTGGCTCTTTTTAATAACACTGATAAAGGCCTGTATATAATATATAATCTTCAGCTACCGTCAATGAGTATCCAGTCGGATGGTGATGGAGAAGTAATGTCAGCCTTTATCGATATGGATGGTACGCTAACAATAGATAAAATTGAAGGGACTCTTACTGAGGAAAATCACTTTACTATGCAAGAAAAGGCCTCCATGTTCGTCGATGATAAAACTGCTGTGCTGTTAATGAAAAACTTTGACAGTGAAAAAGGAAGTCTGTTAGAGATTAAATTCGAATAATTCCGGATATACCGCCTTTTTGGAATGTAGCCCCCAGCAATTGGCTTCATACTAGCAGCAATTATCTTTGGAATCAAATTTAATAACTTTGAATAAAATAAAATCTTTTCTTATAGCTTTATTTGAGTTCTCTATTCTGGCTTTTGGCTATACAGGCATATTTATTTATGCTGAATCAAACGCGAGTCATGGAGGAACAGATGCTCATCCAGCAGCAGCTGGTATTGGCGTAATTATTCAGTTCCTTTTTTTCTCATTTTTATTAACAATAATTTGGTACAGTACAGTGCTTTATTTGCATAAAAAATCACAAAAGCAAAATAGAACTACTATTATAAGGGCTCACAGAATAGCAATGATGTTGCCTGTAATTTCTTTTGTCGTGTTATTACTAATCTGGTTTATTGCATAATAACAAGAAAACTATAATTGGAGATTTATAGGTATTCCTGTAAATCAATTTCTGCTTCGTTAGTTACTGCAACATAGATTATTCCATCTGTGTATTATTCTAATTTTTTGATAATAACCTCGCTATTCAAGTGTGTACACACTCTCCCCGTTCAGGAAAGTTTCCAGCACTTTAACTTCAGGCACTTCACTAACAGGGATTTTCATAATATCCTGCTCCAGAATAACAAAGTCAGCCATTTTACCCACTTCTATGGATCCTTTAAGGTCCTCTTCAAATGCGGCTTTAGCAGCCCAGATGGTCATAGCCTTCAGAGCCTGTTCCCTTGTCAGAGCCTGATTCGGCATAAATCCACCCTCAGGGCTCCCCTGTAAATCCTTGCGTGCAACAGCAGCATAAAATCCATACAGCGGATTGATATCCTCCACTGGAAAATCAGATCCATTGGGCAGCCAGCCATTTTGTTCCAGCAGCTCATGGTAAATGTAAGCATGCTTCACTCGTTCCTCTCCCAGCCTTTCCGCTGCCCAGTCCATATCGCTGGTGGCATGTGTTGCCTGGATGGAAGGAACTATTCGGTTATCACCGAACTTATGCAGATCATCGGGATGGACAATCTGGCTGTGTTCTATGCGCCAGCGAAGCAAGTTTTCACCTTCAAGAACTTCACTATAGACATCCAGCGCCATACGCACAGCAGAGTCTCCGATAGCATGGGTGTTTACCTGAAACCCCAGTTGACGTGCCAGCTCGCAATATCGTCGCATGCTATCCGGGTGGATCAGCAGCAAGCCATTGGTAGCAGGTTTGTCAGCGTATGGTTCAATCAGCAATGCTCCACGGCTTCCCAGGGCACCATCGGCATAAAGCTTCAATGAGCGGATATGTAGAAAATCATCCTGTTGTGGTCCTTCATACATTAACTCTAAATTCTCCTTGTTGGGATTCAGCATGGCATAAATCCGCATTTTAAGCGTATCCTGCTGCTGTAGCTCCCTGATAAGCTCAACCCAATGCCTGTCCATCCCTGCATCATGCACAGAGGTAAGCCCAACCTTAAAGCAAGCCTGCTGGGCTTTCAGCAGTGCCTTTTTTTTCTGCATATCATTCAGTGTGGGCACTTTGTCAAGGATAAGCTGTGCCATATCATCCAGGAAAATACCTTGCGGATTGGCAATCCCGTCTAATTCTGTCATGCCTGCCAGGGCAATGGCCATGCTGTTAGCAATTATTGCATGGCCGTCCACTCTTCTTAAAACAACAGGCTTGTTAGGGAAGGCAGAATCAAGCAGTGCTTTCGATGGCCAGCTCTTGCCAGGCCACATGGTATTGTCCCAGCCCCGTCCCTGAATCCATTCCGCGTTTGGATGGGTTTTGGCAAACTCCTGTACCCTGTTCAGCATTTCTTCTTCGGAACCGGTTCCTGTAAGGTCAGCCTGTTGAAGAACAGTTCCGTAGCCCCAGAAATGGCAATGCGGGTCAATAAAGCCCGGGTAAACCGCTTTGCCTTGCAGGTCAATATGCTTTTCCGTGGTAAATGATGAAGTAATATCCTTGTTGCTCCCTACAGCCAGAAAGCGGCCGTTTCTAACAGCAAATGCCTCTGCCCTGCCTGTATCCGTGGCAGGCGTGTACACAGTGCCGTTGGTGAAAATGTAATCTGCTTTTTGTTTTTCCTTACATGATGACATCAGTAACAGCAACAATAAAAGGGCAATCAGGCTATATTTTCGCATAGCTTAACTTTTTCAGAAATAATTTGTTTATTGGTCAAAGATATGGAAAAAGAAATATATGATATTTCAGAAGCCAGGGAGCTTATAAGTAATCAGGATGCTGTGCTGCTTTATTTTTACAATGATCATTGTGCGCCTTGCATCAGTTTGCGGCCCAAGGTGCAGAAGCTTACACGGGAGAATTTTCCTAAGATAGAACTCCGGTTTGTGAATTCAGAGCAGAACCCTGATTTTTCATCCGAATTTGGTGTTTATGAAAATCCGGTGCTCATATTATTTTTTGAAGGAAAAGAGTTTTACCGGGGGGCTAAATATATTTCCATGTCAGCACTGTATGAAAAGATCAAAAGACCCTATAACATTATTTATGATATTGAATAGAAGTGTGCTTTCTATATTCCTGACAAACTGAATATTGGGAATATTATTTATTTTTTCTGAAAGAAATATCCAGTGTGATAATTAAAATGAGAGGGTTTTTGTTAGTTTTGCATGAAAATTAAAAGCAGTAAAAATGAAGAACAAGTGGTTTTCACCAAAAATTATGCTTGCCGGTGCAATTGTTTTGCTTGTAATTGCATGGCGTTTATTTGTAGAGATACCGAATTTCACCCCTGTAATGGCGCTCGCTTTTTTTGGCGGAGCCTATTTTGGCAGGAAGCACATCGCTCTCATTCTGCCTTTTTCAGCGATGATAATCAGTGATTTGATACTTGGCCTGCACGGCACTATGCTGTTTGTTTATGCAGCCTTTGCAGCTGCAGTTGGCCTTGGAGTGTGGCTCAGAAACAGGGTGAATACCTTTAGCGTGATTGGTGGTGCTTTGGCTTCATCACTGGTATTTTTCCTGCTGACCAATCTGGGAGTATGGATCACCGGTATGGTAGGATACCCTATGAGCCTTGCAGGACTTACTCAATGCTATGTTGCAGCCATTCCATTCTTCCGCACGGAGCTGATGGCCACACTGGCTTTTAGTGGTGTTTTCTTTGGTGCTCAGTATGTTTTAAAGAATTACACGAAGGCTTTTGCCACCGTATAAACAGGTATTATCCTGGAAAAAAGGTTATCCTTTCAGGGATAGCCTTTTTTTATTCTCCGGCTCCTCTGAAAAAGGCATAAAATTTGGTATTTTTGCCGGACATACTATTTCTTGTGCCTGACGTTATTAAAACTGAATGCACTTAAATTAAAATACTATTCATTAAATCAGAAAGGAAATCGCCATGAAAATTTTCCTTTTCAGACGTCCGACGCCCAAGCAATTCGAGTATAAACCATTGTATTATGATCCACGCAAGGAAGAGCTGGAAAAGATACAGGAGAAATATACAAATCCGGAAAAAGCAATGAAGAAAGAAGCAGTGCGTGATCGCATAAGCATGCGCTGGGACATTCACCGGAAGCATAAAGGGAAAGGACAGGGG